>NZ_JAYFNG010000007.1:0-48228 GCF_034933565.1 Raineyella sp. | reverse complement strand
CCGACGGCCGCCGCTGGGCCGACCGGATCCTCGGCCGGCCCGGGCTGTCGCCGGCGCGCCGCTGCCACGTCCTCGCCGTGGCCTCCTGGGTGTGCCTGATCCAGGGCGACCGCGACGCCGCGGCGGACCACCTCGCGGAGGCCGGTCGACTGCTCGACCTGGCTCCCGTGGCCGGTCCCGGGGCTGCAGGCCCTGAGGACGGCCAGGGCCGGGCCGGCGAGCCGGGGCCCGCTGGGGCCGGTCCCGCCGGAGTGGGCACCGCGGGTCCGGTGTCGCCGGTCCTGCGCGCCTACCTCGACTCGTACGGAGCGCTGCTGCAGCTCTTCGCCGGGGACCTCGACTCGGCCGTCGAGGGCTACCAGCGCTGCATCCCCGTCTTCCTGGCGGCCGGTGCCCAGGCGGACGCCCAGACGGCGCTGTTCCAGCTCGCGATGGCCCAGACCTACCTCGGCCGCCACGAGGAGGCCCTGGACACCTGCCGCCGGGAGATGGCGATCGGCCTGCCTCGCGGCGAACTGTGGGACCGGGCGTACGCCGAATGGGTGACCGGGGTGTGCGAATGGCACCTCGGCCGACTGGACCGGGCCGAGACGGCGGCCGCGAACGCGCTGCGGATCCAGGAATCCTTCGAGGACGGGATCTGCATCGCCCTGGTCCTGCTGCTGATCTCCTGGATCCGGAGCCGGCAGGGCCGTCCCGACGACGCCGAGATCGCAGCCCGGGCGGCCGAGCGGGTGTGGCAGCTGCTGGGGACCCGGGTGGAGGCGTTCGGCCCGCACTACGCGGCCGAGAACGCCCGGTGGGCGCCGACCCGCGGGACCCGCCCGACGGCTTCGACCACGACCGTCCCGTCCCCACGCCCTTCGGCCGTGCCGTCCTCGGCCCTGGCACCGTCGGCCCCGAGCTCCCCGAGCTCCCCGGGCGCGTCGCCCCCGTACGCGCCGCCGTCGACCAAGCTCGGTGCGGTCCGTCGCGGCCTCGACCTCCTGTCCGCGGACGGATCGGCGCCGGAGTCGGCATCCGCGGCGGGCCCGATGGCGGTCGCCGGGCTCTCGCCGCGGGAGAACGACGTCTACCGGCGCCTGCTCGAGGGCCACAGCAACAAGGCGATCGCCGAGGAGCTCGTCGTCTCCCCGCGGACGGTGGAGGGCCATGTGCAGCGGATCCTCGCCAAGCTGGGCCTGGGGTCCCGGGCCGAGGTGCCTGCCTGGCATCGCGACCACGTGGCCGTACGTCCCGACGCCGGGTAGTCGTACGTCCCATACCACGTGGTCGCTCGCCTGATGTCACGTGGTCGCACCCGACCGATGACGTAGTTCCACGCATGCGGGCGGTCACACCCAGACGTGAGGCTGGTCACATCGACAGAGTCGTCGACGGGAAGAAAGGGACCACCCACATGACCGACGCCCGGGCCACCGGCCGCACCACCCCCGCCACGTACGTTGCCCCGACCACGCAGGCTGCGCAGGCCGCCTCGGCCGCGCAGGCCGACATGACCACCGGCGCCCCGAGCGCCACCGACCACGATGTGATCGTCATCGGTGCCGGGTTCGCCGGCATCTATGCGATCCACAAGTTCCGCGACCGGATGGGGCTGGACGTGCTCGGCTTCGACGCCGCCTCCGACGTCGGCGGGACCTGGTACTGGAACCGCTACCCGGGCGCCCGGGTCGACATCGAGAGCGTCCACTACTCCTATTCCTTCGACCCCGAGCTGCAGCAGGAGTGGCACTGGACCGAGAAGTTCGCCGCCCAGCCGGAGATCCTGCGCTACCTCAACCACTGCGCCGACCGCTACGACGTGCGCCGCAGCATCCGTTTCGGCACCCGCGTCGTCGCGGTCACCTGGGACG
This sequence comes from Raineyella sp., assembly GCF_034933565.1. NCBI lineage: Bacteria > Bacillati > Actinomycetota > Actinomycetes > Propionibacteriales > Propionibacteriaceae > Raineyella > Raineyella sp. Next base: position 46,372 of record NZ_JAYFNG010000007.1, on the reverse strand, counting down.
AGCAGGCCGACCGCTGGCAGGTCACCACCGACGCCGGTGAGGTGCACACCGCCCGCTGGTTCGTCTCCGGCGCCGGCACCCTGTCGGTGCCCAAGACCCCGGACTTCCCCGGCATCGAGACCTACACCGGGCAGATCCTGCTGACCGGCGACTGGCGCGAGGATGTGGACCTGGCCGGCAAGCGGGTCGGCGTCATCGGGGTCGGCTCGAGCGGCATCCAGGCGATCAGCGAGATCAGCAAGGTCGCCGATGCCCTGTACGTCTTCCAGCGCACCCCCAACTACGCCACCCCGATCGGCAACCACCCGACCGACCCGGCCGAGGAGGCCGCGGAAAAGGCCCGTTACGCCGAACTGCGCGACGCCTCCCGGAACCATTTCCTCGGCGTGCCGTACGCCGACGTCCAGCCGTCTGCCCTGGCGGTGTCGGCGCAGCAGCGCCGCGAGGTGTTCGACGACCGGTGGGACCGCGGCGGCTTCCGCTTCTTCATCGACTCCTTCGGCGACATCCTGTTCGACACGGCCGCCAACGACACCGCGGCCGACTACATCCGCGACCGGATCCGCGAGCGGGTCACCGATCCGGCCACCGCGGAGTTGCTCTGCCCGACCGATTACCCGTACGGCACCAAGCGGCCGCCGCTGGAGACCGACTACTACGAGGCCTACAACCGGCCGTCCACCCACTTGGTCGACGTGAAGTCGAACCCGATCGGGACCATCGTCCCGCACGGCGTCCGGCTCGCCGACGGCACCGAGTACGACGTCGACGTGCTGATCCTCGCCACCGGCTTCGACGCCTGCACCGGCCCGCTGCTGGCGATGAACATCACCGGCCGCAACGGCGTACGCCTCGCCGACGAGTGGGCCGACGGTCCGCAGACCTACCTCGGTCTGACCATGGCCGGCTTCCCGAACCTCTACGCCGTCACCGGCCCGCAGAGCCCCTCGGTCCTCTACAACATGCCGCTGGCGATCGAGGACCACCTCGACTTCATCGGCGACGCGATCGACCACATGCGGGCGCACGATCACACCGTGATGGAGCCGACCACGCAGGCGCAGGACCAGTGGGTGTACGAGACGAACGCGCTGTGCGACATGACCCTGCTGCCGACCTCGGCCTCGTCCTGGTACATGGGCGCCAACATCCCCGGCAAGCCTCGCCGCGTCCTCGTCTACCTGGGCGGCGCGCCGCGCTACCGGGCGATCTGCCACAACGTGCAGCGCAACAACTACCGCGGCTTCGCCTTCGCCGCCTCGAGCCGTGCGCTGGGGGCCGCCACCGCATCGTCGGGCACCGCGTCCGGGGCCACCGCGCCGAGTGCGTCATCGTCGGGCACGTCGTCTCCGGCCACGTCCTCTCCGGCCACGTCCTCTCCGGCACTCGACCCGTCGCTGATGTTCATCGTCGAGGCGCTGCGGGCACAGGGCTTCACCGGCTTCCCGGCCGCCGGCGTGGCGGGTGCCCGGGCCGCCGTCGAGGGTTTCGTGGATCTGCAGGCCCCCCGCAAGGAGGTCGGGGCCGTGATCGACCGGGCGTACGGCACCGACCCGGAGCAGCAGCTGCGGATCTTCGTACCCGAAGGGGAAGGGCCGTTCCCGGTCGTCGTGTACGTCCACGGCGGCGGGTTCGTCACCGGCAGCATCGAGGTGGTCGACGAGCCGGCCCGTGACCTGGCCTCGCGGGCCGGGGTCATCGTGGTCGCCGCGACGTACCGCTGCGCGCCGGAGCACCGCTTCCCGGCCGCGCACGAGGACGCGTACGCCGCCCTGCGCTGGACCGCCGAGAACATCGCCGGGTACGGCGGCGCCCCCACCCGGCTCGGGATCGGCGGTGACTCCGCCGGTGGTCTGCTCGCCGCCGCTGCCGCGATCCGGGCACAGCAGGAGGGCCCGCAGCTGTCCGCCCTGCTGCTGGTCAACCCACTGGTCAGTCCGGTCGCCGACACCCCGTCGCGTCAGGACTACGCCGAGGGGTACGTGATCGAGCTGGCCGATCTGCAGTGGTTCGGCGCCCAGTACCTCAACGGTCCCGAGGAGGTGACCGACCCGCGGCTCGCCCTCGATGCCGCCGACCTGACCGGCCTGCCCCCGACGCTGATCCTCACCAGTGAGTACGACACGCTGCGCGACGAGGCCGAGCAGTTCGCCGAACAGCTCATCACCGCCGGAGTGGAGACGAGCGTGCAGCGCTTCGACGGGATGACCCACGACGCCTTCCTGCTGTCCGGCGCGGTCCCGCGGTGCGTCGAGCAGCGGGTGGCCGCGGCCGACTTCCTGCGCCGTGCCCTGGTCGAGGATGCCGGCGAACCGGCCTTTGCCGTGGCCTGACCCCGATCCGCCTGTCCGGCCCCGGGCCATCGAGGTGCTCCGTGGAGATCGGGGTGCTCTGTGGTCGGGGCCGGACAGTCGGGCCGGGCCCGGGGCTACTGGCGTGCTCAGGTGTCACAGGGGCTTCACGCGCGTCGGGGATCGCGGGATGATGGCCACTACCAGCCGAACCGAAGGGGCGCAGTGATGGCCGATCTGAACGTGAACGACATCGCGCGCGAACTCGCCGCGACGGCAGCTGCCGGGGACGCCGGGCGGGCCAGCCACACGCTGTACGGGGGCCACGACAAGGCGCTGCGCCAGACGCTGATCGTGCTGCAGGCCGGTCATGAGCTGGCCGCCCACGAGAGCCCGGGCGAGGCCACCCTGTTGGTGCTGGCGGGTGACGTACGCGTGAGCGCGGAGGCCGGCTCCTGGGAGGGCTCGACGGGCGACCTCATCCCGGTGCCGCCGTCGCGGCACAGCGTGGCAGCGCTCAGCGATGCCGCGATACTGCTGACCGTGGTCAAGTAGATGACCGTGGTCAAGTAGGCCGCCGACCACGACCTCCCCGACCTCGCCCCACGCACAGGGGGACCTCGACTCGCGCACGGTGAAAGGACTCCCGATGACGGGTGCGGGGTGGCAGTTCTGGGTCGACCGGGGTGGCACGTTCACCGACATCGTGGCCCGTCGACCCGATGGTCGCCTGGTGACGCACAAGCTGCTGTCGGAGAACCCCACCCGGTACCGCGACGCCGCGGTGGCCGGGATCCGTGCCCTGCTCGGGACGCCCGCCGACATGCCCGTGCCGGCCGCGCAGGTCGAGGCGGTGCGGATGGGGACCACCGTGGCGACCAACGCGCTGCTGGAGCGCGCCGGGGAGCGTACGTTGCTGGTGATCACCCGCGGGTTCGGCGACGCGCTGCGGATCGGCTACCAGAACCGGCCCCGCATCTTCGACCGGCACATCGTCCTGCCGGAGCTGCTGTACGAGCGCGTGGTCGAGGTCGACGAGCGGGTCACGGCACAGGGGACGGTGCTGCGCGCGCCGGATCTGGACCTGCTGACCGAGCAGCTGCGCCGGGCCCACGCCGACGGGATCAACGCGGTCGCCGTGGTGTGCCTGCACAGTTACCTGTACCCGGCGCACGAACAGCAGATCGGCGCGCTCGCCGCGCAGCTCGGCTTCGGCCAGGTGTCGCTGTCGTCCGAGGTCAGCCCACTGATGAAGCTGGTGCCCCGCGGCGACACCACCGTGGTCGACGTCTACTTGTCCCCGGTGCTGCGCCGCTATGTGGACCGGGTCGCCGCCCAGCTGCGGGGCGTACGGCTGATGTTCATGCAGTCCAACGGCGGGCTGGCCGAGGCGGGGCACTTCCGGGGCAAGGATGCGGTCCTGTCCGGTCCGGCCGGGGGCATCGTCGGCATGGTGCGGATGTCGGCACTGGCCGGGTACGACCACGTCATCGGTTTCGACATGGGCGGCACCTCCACGGACGTATCGCACTATGCCGGTGAGTACGAGCGGGTGTTCACCACCCAGGTCGCCGGGGTGCGGCTGCGCGCCCCGATGCTGGACATCCACACGGTGGCAGCCGGCGGTGGCTCGGTCCTGCACTTCGACGGCGCCCGCTATCGGGTCGGCCCGGACTCGGCCGGCGCCGATCCCGGCCCGGCCTGCTATCGCGGCGGTGGCCCGCTCACCGTGACCGATGCCAACGTGATGCTCGGCCGCATCCAGCCCGCGCACTTCCCGGCGGTGTTCGGCCCCACCGGCGACCAGCCGCTGGATGCCGAGATCGTCCGGCGCCGCTTCGCCGACCTCGCCGACGAGATCCGGGCGGCGACCGGCGATGACCGTACGCCCGAACAGGTCGCCGAGGGATTCCTGCGGATCGCCGTGGCGAACATGGCCAACGCGGTCAAGAAGATCTCGGTCCAGAAGGGCCACGACGTCACCCGGTACGTCCTGACCACCTTCGGCGGCGCGGGCGGGCAGCACGCCTGCGCGGTCGCCGATGCGCTCGGCATCCGCACCGTGCTCGTCCCGCCGATGGCCGGCGTGCTCTCCGCACTCGGGATCGGCCTGGCCGACACCACCGTGATGCGGGAACAGTCGGTGGAGGTCCGGCTCGAGACGGCCGCGCTGGCGCAGTTGGCCGGCGTCGCGGACACCCTCGAGCAGGCCGCGACCGCTGAACTGCTGGCGGAGGGCGTCCCGACCGAGCGGATCCGGGTGGTCCGCCGGATCCAGCTGCGCTACGACGGCACCGACACCGCGATCCCGGTCGACCTTGCCGAGCTCGATGCCATGAGCACCGCCTTCGAGACTGCCCACCTGGCGACGTACTCGTTCCTGATGGATCGACCGCTGATCGCCGGCGCGATCTCGGTGGAGGTGACCGGACTCACCGAGCAACCCGATCTCTCCCACCTCGGGGCCCCGGTTGCCGTCGATGCTCCTGTCCACGCCGAGGCCGACGCTGGCGCTACCGACATCGCTCGTACTGCCCACACCGAGGCCGATGACGCTGCTGACGTCGCCGCCACCACCAGCCCAGGCTCCGCCACCACGGCTGGCGCCACCGCCACCGGTTCATCGGTCACCGCAGGCCCATTCGATGTTGTCCGCGTCCACGTAGGCGGAGAGTGGCGCGACGCCCCGTTGCGGCACCGCGAGCGGATGCGGCCGGGGGAGACGGTGACGGGGCCGGCGATCATCGCCGAGGCGAACGCGACCACCGTCGTCGACGACGGCTGGCGGGCGACGCTCACCGCGTCGGGCCACTTGCTCGCCGAGCGGGTGGTGGCACCCGCGCAACCTGACGCGGGCACCGAGGCCGATCCGGTGCTGCTGGAGATCTTCAACAACCTCTTCATGTCGATCGCCGAGCAGATGGGCTTCCGGCTGGAATCGACCGCGCAGTCGGTGAACATCCGCGAGCGGCTGGACTTCTCCTGCGCGCTGTTCGATCCGTCCGGCGGCCTGGTCGCGAACGCCCCGCACATCCCCGTCCACCTCGGCTCGATGGGCAGCACCGTCAAGGAGGTCATCCGCCGCCGGGGCGCGGCGATGCGGCCCGGTGACGTGTACGCGGTCAACGACCCTTACCACGGCGGCACCCACCTGCCCGATGTCACCGTGGTGACCCCGGTGTTCGACGAGGCTGGCGAGCAGATCCTGTTCTTCGTCGCCTCGCGCGGGCACCACGCTGAGATCGGCGGCGTCACCCCCGGGTCCATGCCGGCGAACAGCCACGAGATCCACCAGGAAGGGGTGCTGTTCGACAACTGGCTGCTGGTGGACGGCGGGCAGGGCGGGCAGTTCCGCGAGGCGGCGACCCGGCGACTGCTGGTCGAGGCCCCGTTCCCGTCCCGCGATCCGGAGGCCAACCTCGCGGATCTGCGCGCCCAGATCGCGGCCAACCAGAAGGGCGTCGACGAGATCCGCGCGATGATCGACCACTTCGGCCTCGACGTCGTCCAGGCGTACATGCGACACGTCCAGGACAACGCCGAGGAGGCGGTGCGCCGCGTCATCGATGAGCTCGGCGACGGGGAATACCGCTACACGATGGATTCCGGGGCGACGATCGCCGTCCGCATCAACGTCGACCGTACGTCCCGCAGCGCGACCATCGACTTCACCGGCACCTCAGCCCAGCTGGACTCGAACTTCAACGCGCCGTCGTCGGTGGTGACCGCCGCGGTGCTCTACGTCTTCCGGACCCTGGTCGCCGACGAGATCCCGCTCAACGACGGCTGCCTGCGCCCGCTGCACCTCGTCATCCCGGCCGGGTCGATGCTCGCCCCGACCTACCCGGCCGCGGTCGTCGCGGGCAACGTCGAGACCTCCCAGGCGATCACCGGCGCGCTGTTCGGCGCGCTGCGGGTGCAGGCCGAAGGGGCCGGGACGATGAACAACGTCACCTTCGGCAATGACCGGCACCAGTACTACGAAACCCTCGGCTCCGGGTCGGGGGCCGGGGACGGCTTCGACGGGGCGTCGGTGGTGCAGACGCACATGACGAACTCACGGCTCACCGATCCCGAAGTGCTCGAATGGCGCTTCCCCGTGCTGCTGCGGGAGTACGCGATCCGGCGGGGGAGCGGCGGCGCGGGACGATGGCACGGCGGTGACGGCGGCGTCCGCCGGATCCAGTTCACCGAGGCCATGACGGTGAGCACGCTGTCCGGGCACCGCCGGGTGGCGCCGTACGGCATGGCGGGTGGCTCGCCAGGGGGATTGGGACGGAACTCTGTCGAGCGCGCCGACGGGAGCGTCGTGGAGCTGGCGGGGTGCGACTCGGTCGAGGTGGGGCCAGGGGACACGCTGGTGATCGAGACGCCCGGTGGCGGTGGGTACGGGGCGCCCCGCTGACGTCGGTCAAGCCTTGCGAAAGTATGGCGGGAGCGGCTGGGTCAGAGATCCGTCGAGCACGCATCACGTCTGGAGCCTGGTGCTGCAAGATGTGCCGTAGGGTGCGGGCTCAGCGCTCGAAGCCCGGTCCAAGAGTCCTACGAAAGAGAGATCGATGACCGGCACCGTGCCAATTACGGGCGAGCTCTATTTACGAGATTACATGTATATCAATTCTCGGCGCGTCCGACTGTTGCTGTCTCAGTTGGCGAATGGTGTTCCTGACAAGGTTCAGACCTCGTGGCAGCGGACTTCGAATGCGGCGCTTGCGGTTGGGGGGATTTCTGTCGGCGGCAATCGTCAAAAAGGTGAGATGGCGAGCGTTGACTTGTCGGACTTAGAGTTTCAAACATTCGAAGATGCGGCAGAACAGGTGGGCTTCTTGGAGGATGTTTCCACCGAAGCCGCCAAGGCGAAGAGGTGGAAGCGAGGTGTTGTTTCGAGGCGCCTATCTCCGGGGAGAATCTTTCGAGTCAGTGGACCACTACGAATCGTTGACACGAAAATTACGTCCGAGCTCTTGACTCAGTGGGACGCGGTTCTCGGGGGTGCGTCTCAAGGTATGTCCGTCCGTCAGGTTATGGGCATGATGGAGTCTATGTATGGGAACTCTGTGATTGTTCGCGCATTTCCTGCCGGGGTTGATCAGGAAACTTGCTACTTTAGTGGGGCACTGGAGGAGCCTGATTCGAATCATTTTGACCGTGCAGGTGCTTTGACTCGCTATGGAACATCGGCACTACCCTGGACGCTTGTTGCTCAAGTTGCGGCAGCCACGCCGCGTGACGATACAACACCCCAAAGGGCCTTTTCGAATGAGGCTTTTGTGGTGGGGGAAAGGCTGGATCGAGTTAAGCTTGAGTCCCTCTTTGATTCACTCCTTCGCTTCATGTCTGACTCCGGGATGATTGAGGCACCTCCGTATCCAGCGGTCTCGGTAATCCCGCTGGCTGTGTATCGCGCTGTAAGTCCGTTTGAAGGGAATTTCGACTGGGGGGACAGCGGGGATGACTGATTTTGTGAAGCAAGGAGCATCGGTCGACTATGGTCTGGGAGTCGCGTGTGACATCTGGACAGCAAGGGAACCCGACGCGGCCTCACCACTCCGCGTGCACCGTGACGCCACCCCGCCGCCGAAGGAGGTCCCTCAGCCCCCGAGGTCCTCGAAAGCTTCCCCGTGCTGCTGCGGGAGCACGCAATCCGGCGGGGAGCGGTGGCGCCGGCCGCTGGCGCGGCTTTGACGGCGGCGTACGTCGGATCCAGTTCACCAAAGCAATGACGGTGAGCACCCTGTCGGGGCATCGGCGGGTGGCGCCGTACGGGATGGGAGGCGTCGTCGCGGCGGCCGTCGTCGTCGGCAGGCATACCGAACGCGGCGGGGTCGGCTGCGGGTTGGACGGCGTGCGCGTCGGTGAACTCGCCGTGCCACATGGTCATTGCGATGAACGGCCCGGCACCGCTGGTCCGGCCTCGTCGAGGAAGCGATCGGCAGGCTGCGGGGCCTCCCGGCCCCGGCCGGCTGACGCCGGCGGCGACCCTTGACCGCCCTACCTGAAAGACCATGACGGCCTGTACAGCCCGCCACCGCGTCGCCATGCGGACCAGTGTCATACCCACCTGCCAGAATCAGGACACAAGGCGGAGATCCCAGTCTCGACAACGATCAGACCCCGAGTGACGAAAGATCGAGGCTAGAGGCAGGTCGAAAGCGTCGATGACGTGGTAGTTGGGCAGGTTGAAGATCACCCTCGCAGCATCATGCCGCGAGCACATAGACTCGATCACAGCTCGTGGCCCAGCCGTGCCGTCCGCTGCCGGCTTTACTCTCTGGGTGGATGTGTCGCAACACCCATCCCAGCGCAAGGCCGCAAACCCCTGCGTCAACGACCCACCAAGGTCAACTGCGAACGGCCGGTAAACTTGCTTCAACGACGCACCATTAGGGCCCCTTGGACTTCGGAACGAAGTGGATAACAACTTTTTAACCCTCAAGAGTCCTTCAGGCCGAGCTCTTTCGTGACAGCGAGGTGAACCTGCATAAGAGCATCTTCTCGTGGCTGAAGGTAGTTGTCTTGGTAACGATAACGGCTTCGTGAACCGCCGCCGCCGCCGCCAACCTCCAACACCCCAACCACAGAGGCCTCGAAGAGTTGCTCCAGCGCCTGCCTCGCTTCGGACTCGTCAAGCCCCTGCGCTCCTGCCTTCTCAAACCAGTCACTCCAGCCAAAACTTCGCCTATTCAGGGCTTTCAGTGTAGCCAGGACACTTGCAAAGTCACTTACACTCGGAGCAATTTCGTCAGTCAACTCGTCTAGGACATGTCGACTAAAACGGGATTCGCTAGCATAAATATCTTCGGCGAGAACCGATTCGTGACCTGCGCGCTTGGCCTCCTCCAATGCGAACGAAGCATAGGCAAAAATATCACGCGGTCGACCCATGGTCCGCTTCAATATATACGTGCTAGAACGGGCCCGTTGCCTCATTTCCCCATCAAAGAAAACTGAGTACCAGTCAGCAGATTCGTCTCCTGAGCTTGACTTGATTCGGGCCTCGATGACAGTAACCAACTGCTCATCAGCCCAAAGTAGATATCCAATATCTTGGCTCATCTTATTTCGGTCATTGAATGAAACCTGCTGCCAGATGTCAGTTCGCAAGAATAGAATCACGGTAGCTGACGCCGCTGCCCGAGGAATCAGGTTCACAGCCGAACCGCTTTCAGTGCCCCGCGATAATATCTTTCGCTTCAGGAGTCCCGTCCCAAACGTCATCAATTCTGTCAATAAGAACAGTCACCGGCCGTCGGGAGACTAGCGTCTTTGCCAGCTCCTCAAGTTTCACTACGGCGGCAATGAAGTCTGCGCCGACGAACCTCTCCTTGCTCTCCTCAAGCTCTAGACCGCCAAGCGATGCAACACCCCCCAGTTCAGGAAGATCGACTCGCTTGACACGCTTGAGCCAGCCCAATATTTGAGCAAACCCTCCACGCTTATCCGCAACCTGCAGATCGTTCAAGATCGACTTGAAGGCTCGTCTTTCACCACCTTTCAATTCTGGCTCAAGTGAGCCAGTCAGAGCCATGTAAATCAGCATCTTCCAAGCGGTAACATAGGACCCGGAGTCTGCAACACCAGCCTCGCGGAGAGCTGCGTGAACAGAGAAGAGGTATTCATTTAGGTCGAGGTCCACAACCTTCGCATCAAGACTCGCCTTGAGATGAACAAAGAGAGCTGTCTTTCCTGAACCCTTGCGACCCAGAACGAGCTGCTTGCCATTTCCCGCACTCGCCGCGGAACCAGTCTCGACAAAGTAGTCGATGAGTTTCGAGTCACTCTCAGCATCGAACCTCCCGAAATCAACTGATTGTAGGTTCACATAATCCCCTTATTCGCATTTCTTAAACAAAGCCTACTTCATATTACTTGACAGTACTCGACGGCCGATCCTGCCTCCATGCGTTCGCTCGAGCCAGTAGGAAGGGCTGGGGCCTACCGTTATCTGCGGCTGTCAAAGGGCACAGTACTCGTCAACACATGCTTCACGCGCCACAGAATCACGCTATGGCTTGAAGGTCGTTCGAACGGCCGGACAGCCTCGATTTTGGGGTCGTGTCGGGCCTTGCCACGCTGCGAGGATCACCCGGTGAGCGTGATTCTGCCGTAAGGACGTGACGACTGGCCCGTCCTCGTCACGGGGCTGGGCGGGGTGCCACGGGCCGAGCCGGTGCAGTGTTGGCCAGGCGGTCAGCGGGCGACAACCCGACCAAGACGGGATGCTGAGCTTCAGCCGTCCAGCAAGATCACCCTGTGGGAGACCGTCGGCGCGTACAGGTACGCGTTCAAGGACATGGACACCCGTGGCTCGATGATTAGCCTGCCCCTTTCATGGGGGTGCGTCTTGAGTGCTGGGCCGGAGATGTGAAAGGTCGGCGTGTGCAGGAAAACAGGCCACACCTGGAAGAACGGCACCACGGTCAGGTTGAAGGATGGCACCGTCAAGGTTGTGCCACCATTGGAGCGCCTCTCGACCCGGGTGATCTCTGCCAGGTTCCTGTCCGAGGAGGAGCGGGTCCAGATCGCCGACTTGGCCGCCACGGGCCTTGGCTCGACCGCGATCGCGGCGAAGTTGGGGCGGGCGGCCTCGACGATCAGTCGCGAGTTGCGCCGCAACCTGCACCCGTCTGGCCAGTACCGGCCCTTCCACGCCCATGCGGTCGCCGCCCCCCCGCCGAGAGTGATCGCGCTCATAAGACCGAGGAGTCCGTCCCACTGCTCATAGAGGCCGTGGCGGCACCGACCCGATAATCCTGAATGCGAGACGGCATGCCAGAGCATTCACTAGCGGTGACGGGTCGCGACACGCACGGCGGAGCGCTTCCGTCCACGACTTTTCAGTTCGTAAGCGAACCCCGGCCTTCAGGAGGAAATGATGGACTGGTATCGGTCAAGGTTGCTCGAGTCCTCTTTATCTAGGCCGTTTGGTCGAGCGCTCGCTCCTTGCGTCGGTTGATCGCGAGGCGCAATCTCGGTACTTGTGAGTCAGGCCAAACTCGACTCCCTTGCCGTTGTCTGACTTGAGAGAGCGGAACACCTTCAGGATGATAGTCTTGCTTTGCCGTTTATGCCGCCAAGCATGTCATGTCCGGCCTAATGACGATGCGTTCCTTGTTTATAGAGTTGCGGAAGAAGTCTTAAACGCTACAACTTCGAGCCGCAGGTTCCTGCTGGGCGCCGAGATTTCCAATTTGCTTATATCGCAGCATTGCATACGCCAGCGATTCTGTGAGAAGGTCTGGGGTGTGGGTCCTTGCGTCCCGTCAATGGAGAGACTGGCCGGCTGGCTCTACGTCGGTTGCTTCGAGGCTCGTCAGGACGACGCGCGGCTGACCATATTCAAATCCGTGGAATTATGGTGTGGAAGCTTTTCATGCTTGAGGTTGACGACCTTTGTTGTCGTCACTCGCGAGTAAAGTGGCCGGCGCTTCGCTGCTGCTATAGACTCTTTCAAGGTGGCGAAGGAAGCGCCTGTTTCTCACGTCAAACTCGAAGACGATGAGACGTTTGGCCTGATTTAGTGCCTCTTTGGTGTTCGAGTTGTGGGGTTGGATGTTCGCGATTCCAAGATCGGAGAGGTATACAGTTGTCCCCCACCCGCGACCAGGTGCGACAATGGTGTCTCGCCGCAGTACCTTGCCGCCCGCGATGTGCAACGAGGGCTGTCCTATGATTTCTGAAGTTTTGTTTGTAAATTGAATGTGGACACGATCTTGATAGGGGGTTTTTTCGGGCTTCAGGGTGTAGCGAAGGGTGCAAAGGTGGGCCGTTGAGATCGCGGCTCGGGATTCATTGCGGCTATCCTCACGGTACCTATGCAGCGTGAATATTCCAGCTGCAATGGCGACGCCAACACCCCCGAGCCAAGTTCCTATAGCCTCGAAGAGGTTGACGTTGAATCTGCACGACGCTCCACAGGTGCTCCATCCTCCGAATCCCCAACCGAGAATGAAGGCGAGTGCGGTCAAGTAGGGGGTCCAGTGCATTGGATTTCCGTCCGGGGTGTTTCGCATGGCCTCCGTCACTCGTGTCGTGTGGAATAGATGGTCGTTAACGTGCTATGGACACTGCCTGGAAGGTTGTGGCAGGTTTGTGACCGAAACGCTTTGGCTTCGTGTGCGAGGAATGGGTCTGCCCGGTTGACGGCGTGTTCTTCCCATTCCCGTCGCGGTCCAAGTTTCCTGCGATTCTTAGGGGCGGTAGGCCTTCATTCACGCGCTGGCAACAACTCACTCGCCACGCCGCTCCACGTCACCACCAGCTCATCCCGCGCCCGCGACGCCGCCACATACAGCAGCGACCGTTCCCGCAGCAGCAGGTCCTGCTTCTCGTCGTCAGCGTAAGCAGAGCCTCTGACAATCTTCGGGATGGAGCTCTCGCTCATCCCGAACAGCAGGACTTTCGAGAACTCGGTCCCCTTCGCCCGGTGCATCGTCATCGCCACCGGCGGCCCGGGCTTCACTGCTTCTCGGTCGACGGGGCGCACGTCGATGCCACGCTCGCCGAGCCCGCTGACCACCCGGTCGCGCTGGTAACGGTCCCGGACCAGGATCGCGATGGTCTCGGCACCTCGCCCGGCCGTCGCCGCATCGTCGGCCCAACCACGAATCAGTTCGGCGGCGCGATCGAGCTCGTCCGGCAGGCTTCTGCACGCCACGATCCTTGGCGCCGGTCCCCGACGCGAGGAGTGGTAGCCCGCGGTCTCCTCGGGTTGGTCCTCCAGGTCGGCGTACGCCCCGCCGTCGAGCACCCCGAGGGCGAAGCGCAGGTTCTCGGCGGTCGTCCGGTAGTTGAGCGTCAAGCGTTGCGAGCGACCGACGATCCGGATGCCGTACTGACTCAGCACCAGCTTGTGGCCGTAGATCCGTTGGTGGGAGTCCTCGGCGATGAACAGGTCGTTCGGCCCCTCAACGGCCAGCGCCCGCAGCAGCTGCCAGTGCGCGGGGGTGAGGTCCTGGCCCTCGTCGACCAGCACGTGATCCGCCGGACGACCGGGCCTGTCGGCACCCAGCCTGTCGAGATGGGCCGCCGCCACTGTCGCGGTCTCGGCGAAGTCCAGCGAACCCTCGACCCGGGCGCTGGCACGGTAGGTCTCGATCGCCCGCCACACCGCGGCGCGGTCCTTACGGCTCAGCCGAACGCCGCGGCCCGGGCGCCGGACCCGGAGATAGTCGGCCTCGGCGGTCAGCGACCCGGGCAACACGACCGCCTCGTACTCGGCCTGGAGGAAGTGAGGCGTTCGCAGCGCCGACGGCAGATCCGCCCCCGCACTGGCGGCTGCCGTCTTCCATGCGTCCCCCGACGTGCGCTGCAGCACGTGGGCACTCGGCGTGCCGAGGACTTCGGCGACCGCCGCGGTGATGTCGGCTCCGGCCGCTTTGACCACGGCGTACGCCAAGGCATCGATCCCACGGACGAAGATGCCGGGCTCGCCGAGCGAGGACGCCAGCGGCAGGTCGGGGTCGAGTCGGGCGAGGTCACGTGCCAGTGCATTCGCGAGGTTGGTGGTGTACGTGGTGAGGACGATCCGAGCCTGCGGGTTCTCCTTGGCCAGACGACGGGCCCGGTGCAGCAGGACCACGGTCTTGCCCGTGCCGGCGCCACCGGACAGTCGGAAGGGACCCTGGTAGTTCCGGGTGACGTACTTGCGCTGTTCGGGGTGCAGCCAGACGCGCCAGGCGCCGAAGTCGCCCTCCTCGATGATCCGGCGCAGTTCCTCGTTGTTCTCGATGAAGGTGAACGAGGACTGCGAGGCCGGTTGGTGCAGGCTGTCCAGGATGGCCTGGTCGCTGTGATCGCCGGCGTGCGGGGGGACCGTCTCGGAGATGTCGAGGCGATCCTTGACCTCGGCCACCGTGGCGCCCGCCGCGAGTTCCAGCAGGGCGGTTCCGCGCCAGTCCACGAACTGCTCAGCCAGGGCGAGGATCCCGTCCTCGTCGGTGCACGCCAGCACCCGGGTGGCGAGCTCCTCATCGAGTCCGAGCCCCTTCACCAGCTCGTCGCGAGTGGCCGCGACCTTCCAGGGCATCGGTGGTCGTGCCGAAGCTGGGGCGCCTGGCGTCGGCACGGCGGGCTCGGTAGGCCGAGGTCCGGGGGCTGCGGCGGTCTCCCCGGTCGCGTCCGCGGTCGAATGCGCGGGCGTCAACGGCGGCGCGGGCGTCACCGGCGGCTCAGGCATCACCGGAGGCGCGGGCGTCACCGGCGGCCCGGCCGCCCACGGCCCCGCCGGTGCGGGCTCGGGCGTGGTGGCCTCGATGATCTCGGTGAGGCCGTTCACCGGGTTGATGGTCAGCTTCGCCCGTTGGGCGACTCTGATGGCGTCGTCGTGGTTCCAGACGCCGTGCACCACGTACGTCGGGCCCTGCGAACCGTCCAGGCGGAACAGCACAGCGCGGTACTGGAGGTCCACTCGGCCGGTTCGCACCCGGGGGTCGACGCAGTTGGTGATCGGCTCGATGTGCAGGCCGGGTGCGCTGTCGTCGTCGCGAAGCTTCTCGTAGAACGCTCCCGCCTTGGCCCGCAACGTCGGGTCGAGACGGGTCATGTCCCGGGGCAGGACGAGTTGTGACCGTGCCATCAGTGGGTCTCCTCTCCCTCGTTGTCCGTACGGTCGGCGGCGCTCCCGCCGAGTGCGGCGGTGATCCCGGCCGCTTCGGGGCCGACCACGGTCCAGCCCTGTGTACGCAGATCGTCGACGTCCTCCGCGACAAGATCGCTCAGCACCGCGACGTGCTCGGCCGCCCAGACGAACATCGCCGGGATGCCGGTGTCGCCGACCTCATCCCCGGTCGCATCGGGAGCGCGCAGTCCGGCGTGGGCCAGTTCCGCGGCGAGCGAGCGCTCGTCGTCCAGAGCATCGTCGAGGACTGTCTGCCAGTCCGAGGTGAAGACCTCGACACGGATCGTCGGCCGTGGCGCGCTCGGCGCGTCAGCGACGTGGGCCGATGACCTGACCCGTTCCAGCGTGGTGATCGTGGTCGGCCACCCCCGGCCTTGCAGGCCATTGGCGATGGTCAACCAGTCGCGCCAGGCGTCAGGGAACCCCGCCACCCCGACACTCGTCGGCCGGTCGTCGACCATCGACACGACCTCGACCATCTCGTCCCCGATGACGCGGGACAGCACCACGAGGGGACCGGTGTGCCACCACCACGCCGGGACCGTCTCGCCGACTCCCAGACCGGGGGCGCCGCCCTGCACGATCCGGCGGGCCTGCTCGACCGGGTCCTGGCCGGCGGGGACCTGCCCTTGGGTGGCTGCGCCCGACAAGGCGAGCATCATCGGCAGATGGTCGGCCATCTTCCGTTGAGCACCCGGGTACGGTGCCCGGATCCAGCGCCGGAGGAAATCGAAGGGGCCTCCGGCGACCATCGCGAAGTCACCGGTCTGGAAGCCTCCTTCATTGGAGATGGCCCCGGCCAGCTGCTCGTTGAACCACGCCGGGGGCGTCACGGTCTCCCGGCCCTGTTCTCGCCGTTCTTCCTCCGTCGACACGTCGGCGGCCGTCACGCTCAGCACCAAGTAGCCGGCCTCCACGAGCGCGGACCGCTTGCCCGCGTCGTCGGCGAGCCGGTTGATGTCGACGCTGGCATGGAAGGCCAGCCCGTCGGTGAAGACCGCCACCGGCGGCACGTTGGTGTCGTCGGAGCGCAGCACGAAGTCCGGCTTCGAGCCCAGCACGTTGACCTGCGGTTCCAATGTCCAGCGGCGCGGGCCGACGTTCGCCCGGATGGTGTTGCCCCACGTCCCGGGGACCAGCTGGACCGTGCCATTGAGCTCTTCCAGCAGGCTCCGATAGAGCTCGGCGAAGCGTAGTTCGAGCGGGGAGAGTGACCGGTTGATAGTCGGCCGCTCGACGGTGACGTCCCAGCGGCCCTCAGCGGACGGCTCGTCCAACCGCCCGGCGGTGAGGATCGCCCGCAGGTGGCGTTCGGCCGCCTGTCGCGACACCCGATCGATCTCACGCCCCGAAGCCAGCGGCAGCAGACAGCGGTGGCAGGCCAGCCGCTCCTCGTCACGGCAGGGGCATTCGGCGACCTTGCGCCAGGCTCGGTAGATCAGGTCGTGCACCCGCGCCGGGTCCGTCAGTTCGGCCAGATAGCCCGTCCCGCCGGGCACCGTGTCGTACAGCAGCAGCGCGTCGCGGGTCCCGTCGTCGGGGCCGAGCGGATCGGGCACCTCGGCGACGCCGATGTGGTCGGGCGCCCCACCGAACTGCTCGCGCAGTCCGAGCTTCAGCGCCGCCGACAGGCTCGGGATCGCGAAGGGATCGCCCGTGGTCACCGAGACCGGCAGAGGGATCACCGCACCCTGGGTGCGCAGGGTCCGCGACAGCGCGATCTCCTCGACGTGCTCGTCGCTGCTGCTGCGGTAGGGGCACCACGGCCGATGCTCACTGCGGCTGTTGCTCCTGGCGGCCTGGTCGCGGCACCCGCACCCGGTGCAGACCCGGAACAACGGCGCGACCGTGTCGGTGCCGGCGATCCGCCGCTTCTGCCCGAACGCCGACTGTTCCCCGAGGTTGAGCCAGCGCAGCGTCATCCGCCGCAGGTACTTCACGCCGAAGTCGTAGCCCTTGACGTACCACTGCTCGGCGACCTCGGCCGGGTCGACGTCGACCGCGGGGACGTTGCCGAACCACACCGGCCGCCGCTCATCCCACCGGTCGGAGATCATCGCCACGTCGCGCCGCACGGCCGCGGTGACTCGAGTCAGCTCGACGATGGGCAGGTGGTTGCCGGTGTCGCGGGTCGAGGTGCTGCCACAACGAGGGCACGCCTGGGGGTCCTGCTGGTGGCCGGTGAGCGCCATGTCCTCGACATACCCGCACTCGCTGCACACCGCCATGGTGCGGATGGCGGAGGCGTTCGGCCCCAGATCGACGGCGTCGATGGCAACCTCCAGGCCGTGCACGTAGAACGTCGCGCCCGGGGCGAACTCCCGCAGCGCCCCCGCGTTGCCGGTCCGCTCGATCCCGAAGGAGTCGCTTTCGTACGTCTGGCTGTCCGGATCGAGCCAGGACACGGAGACGTCCAGGTGCACGCCGTCGTCGACGAGCGTGTAGTTCGGCAGGATGCCGTACTCCTCGAGCGTGCCGATCCAGTGGTCGCGGGTCAGGTCGCCGAGCTGACCGTTCGTCATCTTCAGCGTGGCCTCCGCGATCCGCAGATCGCGCTTGTCGTCGGCGCTCGCGGCAGGGACGTCCGCCCGCTGACGCAGGTCGGGGATCTCCTTCTGGATCGCGAGCTTGCGCTGGCGCAGTTCGTCGACCGTACGGGCCCAGCGCCCCGACGCCGCGATGACCAGCGCGGCCAGACCGCTGCTGTGTGGAGCCTCGCCGGGTGTTGCCCAGGCGCGCAGGTGCTCGGTGGCGGCCGGCGCCAGGCCGGCGAACGCTCCGAGGAAGCGATCCAGCAACTGCGCGGCGTTCTCCTCGGCGTAGGCGATCATGTCGCCCAGGACCGTGTCGGGCTCGGTCGACCCCATGAAATCCCCGGCATGCTTCGGCTGTGGGCGTCCGGAGTCCCGGGCGAACTCGTCGAAGATGCGCGCGATGTACTGGCGCTGCAGGATCTCCTCGGCGCTCAGGTAGGTCGCCGGGGGACGGACCGCGCCGTTGATCATCGACAGTGGGTCGCCGAGCCGGGGCAGGTGCTCGCCGCGACCAGTGACGAAGGCCATGTCGAGCGCGTTGCCGGTGAGGCGTCCGGCGCGCCCGACCCGCTGGACGTACGAGGCGACCGTCCGCGGCAGGGAGGCGAGGAACACCGCGGACAGGTCACCGATGTCGATGCCCATCTCCAGGGTGGGCGTGGCGACGAGGACGTTGGGGGCGCTCGGGTCGGAGCCGCCGCTGCGGAAGGCATCCTCCAGGGCCAGGCGTTCGGCGTCCTCGACCAGGCTGGTGTGCTCGCGGGCGACGACGCGGCGCATGTCGGAGGAGTCGTAGAGGTGGCGGTAGTAGTTGTCGTCGGTGTGCGCGTGGACCAGGCTGCCGGGGCAGCGGACCTGCAGGCAGGGGGCGCCGTCGAGCTGGTCGACGGTCTGGGCGGTGCCGGGGTGCTCGGTGTGGCAGACCGTGCAGCGCAGCCGGTGCTTCTCGTCCTGGAGATCGGCCAGGTCGAGCCTGTGCACGAGCACCCGGTCGACGGGGATGGCGTAGACCGTGGCGGAAGACTTCGTGGTGGTGGCGGTGAGGACACCGGCATCGGCGAGCCGGCCGAGCAGGGCCTTGCTGAGCCGGGCGCCCAGCTGCGGGGTGACGCCGAGGGCCTTCTGCGCCCAGCGGGAGTACCAGCTCTGCGTGGGCGTGACCGGATCGAGCAGCTGGTCGCCCTTGAGTTGGGCGCCGCCGACGCGCGGGAAGGCGGGGGCGGATCGACCCTTGGGGAAGGCGGGCATGCCCTGGCCGCGCGGGCGGCCGCCCCAGATCTTCCAGCGGTTGCCGTCGTTCTCGATGTAGGGCTTGAACCACTCGTGGGCGATCGAGCCCTGGGTGCGCATGTGCTCCAGGACGCCGCGGACCCACCGGACCAGCACCGCATCGGGGCGCTGATCGAGCGGGGTGAACAGGCCCGGCTCGCTGTCGGCCTGTTTGATCACCTGCCGGGCGATGTTCGCCAGCGCGGCGGGCAGCCCGGCGTCGACCTCGGCGGCCACCGATCCGGTGAGCTCGAGGGTGCGGCCGAGCCGCGACTGCAGGCCGAACTCCAGCACGGTGTCGAAGAGCAGCCGGCGGCGTGCGCGCCGCGACGCGCTCGCCTTCGCCGGCCCGGCGGCATCGGTGTCCCAGAACGGGGAGAAGTCGGGCCGGTTGACCACATCGGGCGGCAGCAGCCGATAACGGCGGAAAGCGTCCTTCCCGGCCTCGGCGAGGACGGCGGAGACGACGGTGTCGAGGTTGACCGGCTCGTCCCCGATGCCGGCGCGCAGCGCGGCGCGCAGCGTCAGGGTGTGGGAGCGGGACTCGATGAACCCGGCCCGGTGCGCCGCGTCCTGGACGCTGTCGGTGAAGACCAGCGCCTTCTTCTCGGTGGGGTCGAGGTTGTCGGTGCCGAACAGGCCCGACAGCGTCACCGAGAGCTGGGTGGCGATGGCCGAGCCGAGGAAGCGGATGCCGTCGTCCTTGAGGCAGGCGGGGCAGGTGTCCTTACGGGACAGGTCGTCGGCGTGCTCTCCCCAGTGGGTGAGGACCGGCAGGTAGTCGCCGTCCTGAGACTCTTCGCCGCCCTCATCGGGCGCAGTCAGGGTCAGCTCGCGGCCGCGAACGTGGAACCAGCCGAACTCGCTGTTGCCGACAGGATCGGCGGCCAGATGATCCGCCTCGGCCGGGGTGGCCTTGATCAGCGCCCGGAAGCGGCCGCTGCTGGCGGCGTGGTCGGCGCGGATCCGCTTGTCGTCGTGGGTGAGTGTGGTGCCCGTGGGCCCGAGACCGATCCCCCAGCCGGACCGGCCGCAGTGGCGGCAGTAGACGGCGGGGAACGAGACGGCGCCCGGGTCTCCGGCGAGGCCGCCGGCACCACCGGTGACCACGCCGTCGTCGGCCCACCGGTAGCCGAGATTGGTCTCGGCCACCCGGTCGATCCGGGTGAGTTCGCGCACCCACAGGTGGGTCTCCACCGTGACGAACCCGCGTCCCAGCTCGGCGCGCAGGTAGCTCAGTGCGCCGATCAGGTCGGTGAGGAACTCGGTCGCCGCCGCGACCCCGTCGCGGCCGACGCCGGCCAACGGCAGCAGCTCAGCGGTGAGGGTCTCCAGGCCGATTGCGTCGTTGCTGTGGTCGATGAGGGAGCGCACCAGCGGGTGGGCCTGGGCGAGGGCCTCGAGGTCCTCGATGGCGGTCAGCGGCGCCCGCTGGGTCTCCACGGTGGGGTCGTCGGGACGGTAGAGACCGTTGAGCACGGTGACCGCGAGGTCGTGCGGCTCGGGGGCCTCCCCGAGGTCCGTGACGGCGCCGTTGATCATCCGCAGCAGGCTGAGCTGCACCGGCGCGGGGGAGAGACGGAGCGCGGCGACTCGGGCCTCGGCCCCGGCGCACCACTCGTCGAGGGAGTAGCGGGTCTCGGTTACCACGTCGTCGGCGGTGAAGGGCTCGCCGAACACGGTGGCGGCGAAGCCGATCATCTCCGCGGGGTCGCCCTTGTCGCCGAGGGTGGCGGAGGTCGCGACCGGGGTGATCCGGCCCAGCGGCCGGGTGAACTCCTCAGGCGTGTGGCTGCCGGGGGCCCAGTGGCTCTTCAGCGTCAGCCCGAGGCGGCGCAGCAGCATGGCGACGTCGGTGCCCTGGGCGCCGTCGTAGGTGTGGAACTCGTCGAGCACCAGGTAGGTCAGGCTCTCGGCGCTCTGCCGCCAGATGTCCTGGTCCTTCTCGCGCAGGAGGAGTTGGTCGAGCATCTTGTAGTTGGTCAGCAGGATGTCCGGCGCAGTGTCCTGGACGATGCCGTGGTCGGTGATCAGCCCCTTGTCGCTGACCTTGGTCCGCTGCGGGCCTTCCTCACCGGTGTAGAGCGCGGCGGTGACGCCGGTCAGGCCGTTCGCCGGATCGGCGATCAGCTTGGCGAGACGGAGCGCCTGGTCGTTGGCCAGCGCATTCATCGGGTAGAGGACCAGCGCCTTGGTGCCGGTGATGCCCCGGTCGTGGGCCCGCAGCACGTGGTCGAGGATCGGGTAGAGGAACGCCTCGGTCTTGCCCGACCCGGTGCCGGTGGTGACCAGGGTCGGCAGTGGCCGGGGCTTGTCCGGCCCGAGGTCGAAGGTGGTCAGCCGCGACCAGGCCGTCGCCTGATGGGCGTACGGCGGGTAGGGCGGCTGCCACTCCAGCGACGGTGCGGCGTACCTGGGCGCCGACCGGTACGGCAGACGCATCCGTACGTAGGGGCCCTTGAAGATGCCGTCGCGCTCGTCGGAGAGGAAATCGTCGAGGGCGCGGCGGGCATCGGCGTCGGCGAGGGCGAACGTCGTGGTGAGGTAGTCCCGCAGGCCCCGCTGGAGGTCCCGGGCCTGGACAGTGGGCAGCAGCTCACTCATGAACGCTCCGCCAGCCGGCGCTCGAACTCGGCGTACGCGGTGCGCATGTCGGTCTCGCGATCACGCACCCGGAACGGCAGCTCATAGATGTACGTGGTGCCCGACGGGTGGGCGGCGGTGCGCTCCTCCGTCGTGATCCGGTCGCCCTTCTTCCGCCAGACCGTGAGCACCGAGTTGGGCACCAGCCGCCCGTTCGCGTCGTAGAGGTAGGTGGCGTGGTCGTAGCCATAGAGCACGGCGAACTGGGTGCGGTAGATCGTGCAGAGCTGATCGCCCGTGACGCCGAGCATCAGCGCCACCAGCGCGTCGAGCTCGACCAGCGCGTTACGCCGATCCTCCGCCCGCCGCAGCGGCGTGTCCGCCGTCCATCGGGGTCCGACAGCTCCCAGTGCCGGTCGGTCCGGTCGATCCGGCCCGACGATCCACGCATCGCTGGCGAAGGCAGGCTCGTAGACGTCCTGCCACAGCTTCGCAAACGCGTCGGTGAGGCAATTGAGCCGGAGCGTACGGAGGAGGAGTTCGGAGCCGAGAGCCTCGTCCGCGATGGTGGGGAGCCGGTTGACAACGGGCTGACGGATGTGGGCCTTTGGCGCCGAGCGAACCGAGAAGTCGCCAAGAATGGAGGAAAGTAGGCCAGAAGTGATGCAGAGAAGATGGGACGCACCTCGGGGCAGGCCTGCTGACATCACCGCGTCGACGTGGACCGCTCCCGGCGGAATGATTGCTGGGATCAGCGTTCTCTCCCCCGTATTGGCTGCCATCGCCCGCCATGCGATGCGGTAGAAGTCCCGCGCGGGCTGGCCGTCCCAATGGGTGTAGTCGGCGGCGTAGCGGGCGGCATCGCCCGCCGGTTTGTACGAGGTGACGGGGATCGCGTCGGGGGGCAGGGTCTCGAAGTCGGTCGCGGACCAGTCCTGCTGGTGCTTCATCGTCGGGTTCGGGGACTTGTAGAACGGGGTGGCGACGTACAGATGCGGGCCCTGCAGGATGACGTCGTCCCAGGAGTCCGGTCGCCCCCACCGCGACACGAAGTAGCCCTGCTTACGATCGATGCTCTCGTCCCAGCCACGGGAGAACTGCAGGTCGAGGGAGCCGATCCGTGGCTGATGGGAGAGCTGCCGGAGCACGTCGGCGGCCGCGGTGTTGACGGTGTAGACCATCCGCGTCTCGGCCACTGGGGTGCTGTCGTCCTCCAGGATCGCGTGCCACACCCCCAGCACGTCCTCGGTTACCTCGATGATCCGCGACCGGTGCGGACGCAGGTCCCAGGTGCCCGTCGCCGGGTCCTTGAAACCGGGCTCCTCTCCCGATCCGTCGTGACGCAAGGAGCGCTCCACCGTGTCGGGATGGTAGAGCGAGGTCGCCTGCAGGAACCGGACCGGGTGAGGCCGCCCGTACACGTTGACCCCGTACGTCTTCTGGTGCTGCAGTTCGTAGAAGCTGAGCTCGTTGATGAACTGCCAGTGCCGCCGCAGCCGGGGGTACGTCTCGCGGCGCAGCAGGCCGGCTTTCTCGTCGGTGAAGTGGGTCTCGGGGTGGACGAGGGCGACGATCCCCGTTTCCGAGCCGTGGGCCCAGGTCTGCTCCATGAAGCAGCGGTAGAGATCGGGCTGCAGCCCGGCGAGGAAGGGATAGTTGACGACCGATCCGGTGTACTCGGCGGTGGCGACGACCGCACTGGTTGCGTCGACGACCAGCTCGCGCATCCCGGGCAGCGCCAGGGTCGTCTCCCGGCGGGCCCGCCGGGAGGTTTCGCTCGGTTTGAGCGTCAGCTGCCACCACGGGTCGCCCTCGGCGAGCAGGGCGTCGACGTCGGTGCGGGGCCGCACCCACGGCGGGTTGCCGACCTGCAGGTCGAAGCCGCCGTGGCCGAAGACCGTCGCGAAGTCGAGCTGCCAGTGGAAGAAGCTCTGCTCGGCGGCGACCCGCTCGCACACCCCGAGCCACGGGTGGTCGGCGAGCACCGCCGCGATCGGGTGGGCGCCGGTGCCCTTGATCTCCAGATCCTCCTGGTCAGCCAGCGCCTGCCAAGCGTCGGCCGGGGAGAGGGGCGCCGCCCCGTGCGCTGCCTGACGGCGACCGGCCCGGTCGTCACCGAGGATCTCGCGCAGCGTGGCGATCCACTCGTCCAGGTCGGGCGGGCTGATCAGCGCCGCGTCGAGCCCCTCGGGGCTCCCGCCCCACGCCGTCTCGAGACCCCCCGAGCCCTCGCCCCACACCGCGGTGTCGTGCAACGGCCAGAACCACAGCGCACACCAGGCGTCCATCACCCGCCGCAGCCGCTGGTAGGCGCCGTCCGGGTCGGCGAGCGACGCCTCGATCTGCTCGCGGGTGACGGTCGTGCCGGGCAGATGTTCGTCAAGCTCCCAGATCGGGATGCTCCGGCGCGCTTCCCGCTCGGCGACGACCAGCCGGCGGTAGGCGAGCATCCACACCGCCTCCACCTGGCGGGCCAGGTCGGCCAGGGCGGTCACCTGGCGTGCGGTCGGCTTGCGGGTCATCGTCTTGCGCCAGGCCGTGATCGCCTTGGCCCGGGTGGGGACGAGCTGCTTGGCCTCCTTCGCCTCGGCGGTGGATCCCCAGCCCTGGGCGGGCAGCAGGAAGTGGTGGATCCGCCCGCCCGGGTCGAGGGCGTGGAGCTCGTCGGTCAGCTTGTCCGCCAGTCCGGTGAGCGGGACATCGGCCGGCGGGGTGGTCAGCCAGGCCCGCGAGGTGACCTGGTCGCGGCTGTAGAGCGCATGCCGGGCCCCGATCAGGGAGTTGCCGCGGCGCAGGTGCAGGCCGAACCACGGCGCCTGCAGGTCCTTTGACATGGAGTCGAGCCACAGGGTGATCTCGGCGAACTCGACCGCCTGCGCGTTCAGATCCACCCCGTAGACCTGGTGCAGAGCGATGGACGCCTTGACCTTCTGCAGCTCCTGCGGGTGCTGGTCCGGGTCGATCCGCTCGCCCAGCTCCTCCTGACGGCGGGTGAGGTACTGCTCGGCGAGCTGGCGGACCGCCTCCACCGCGAAGGCGCCGGAGCCGAGGGCCGGTTCGCACACCGTCAGGTCGAGGATGTCGCGGGCCGGCGTACGCTGCCCGTCCTGGTCGAGCAGCTCCTCCAGCGCTTGGGAGACGACGAACCGGGTGATCACCTCGGGGGAGTAGTACGACGCGGACTGCTGGCGCTCCCGGCCGGACAGCCGGAAGACGAACGTGCCGCGGGCGTGCATCACCGGCTTGGTCTCGCCGGTGACCGGATCGGTCGTCGTGACGAAGTCGGCCTCGGCGATGTCATGGGCGCGCTCGACCGGCACCACCCACGAGCCCTTCTCCGCATTGCCGTTCTTCGCCACCTCGTACAGATCGTCCTCGGCGAAGAAGCCGGTGTAGGACATCTGCCCCTCGTAGACCGCGCCCAGCTGGTTGATGCCGAGATCGACGTACGAGATGAAACCGCGGTCCTTGCCCTTCTGCTCCTTGCTCAGCAGCAGGTGGCGCAGCACCTGCTGGAGGGCCTGGTTGCCGAGCTTCACCTCACCGATGTGCTCGATGGCCTTCGGCAGGAACAGGTCGGCGCGCAGGCTGTTGAACTCCAGCCCCTGGGTGCCGGCGGCCTCGTCGGTGTCGGCGTCGGGGGCCGGCGCGTGGTGGCCCTGGTCGACCAGTCGGAACAGCACACCGAGCGAGTCGTAGAGGTGGGTGCCGGTGCGGGCGTGTGGGGAGCCGAACTCGACCAGGGTCAGGTCGCGCAGCCGGTCCAGGCTGTAGCCGGCCTGGTACTCCGGCGCGCCGACCGGCAGCACGCCGAGCTCGGGGGAGGCCTCGGCGTACAGCAGGAACAGGATGCGGTAGATGAACCGCAGCGACTGGCGGGCCAGCGGCTGGGCCCGGTCGGCCGGCAGCGGCGGCAGGCCCTGCGCCCGGCGGCGCTGCACCACGTCGTTGGCGATCAGCTCCACCGACAGCCGGACGCCCTCGCGCAGGTCCTGGCTGACCCCGACGGTGTGCTTGATCGAGTCCTCGAGCACCCCGGTCCACCAGATCACACCATCGGCATCGGGGGCCAACGAGTCGGCGCTGAGGCAGGTCAGTGCCTTGTCGATCTCCCCGCCGCGCTTGGTGTCGTTGCGGTCGGCGACGGTCTGCAGGTCGACGGCCAGGTAGCGGCCCTCGGGCCAGCGGCTGCGTTCGGCGACGACCAGCCAGCGCCCGGCCATCACCAGCGCGAACTGCGGCCCGTCCTCGCGGACGAACAGGTGCGACAGCATTCGTGACACCGAGGCCAGCGCGTCCTTCTCGTTGATCGGGAAGGGGCACAGCAGGGTCGGCCGGTCCTTGGGCAGCAGCTCATCGAGTGCCTCGACCGGCGTGGCGTCGATGATCACGAACGGTGCGTCGGCCGTCACGCCAAGGGTGTTGTAGAAGCGGACCGGGCCGGCCTGCTCGACGTGGAACTCCCCGCTGGCGTAGCCGAGGACCGTCCGCAGCTCGTGGTAGAGGTCGGTGATCCGCTGCGCGGTGGTCTCGCGGTCGGGATCCCCGTCGCTGTAGAGCGCGGTGAGCGCGTCGAGCAGCTTGCTGCGCGAGGACGTGAACCGGGAGCGCGGTGAACCGCCGGGCCCGTCGTACTTGTCCCACTGCTTGCGCCGGTCGATCACTGCCTTGTGGAAGCTCTCGCCCTTGGCGTCGGTGGTGAAGAAGTGCTCGGAGATCCAGTCCTCGACGTCGAGGATCGCGTCGCTGGTCGCCATGGCTCAGGCCTCCGTTCCGAGGGGCGTGGGTGTGGTCGATGTGCCGGGTTGCGCGGCCGGTGAGCTGGGCGGCGCGACGGGGTGGCCGGCCGGCAGCACCATCGCCAGCGGGCGCAGCAGTTGCCGGTCGGGAGCCATCGAGACCAAGAGCTTCTTCTCCTCGGCGACGCCGATCCGGCGCTGCTTGACCTCCTCCCGCTTGATCAGCACGTCGGACTCGTACGCATCCATCCAGGCGTCGGTGCGGTGCACCCACTCGTCCACCCGCCGCTGGGTGTCCTCGGTGTTGGCGGCATAGACCAGCTCGAGGTAGGACCGTCCGTCCCGCACCGCCGCGGACATCAGCCGCTGGAGCTCGTCGGTGCCGGCGGGGCCGCCCGGGTTGCTCATCGCGTCGGTCAGCCCGACGGCCTGCAGCATGTCCTGAGGGCCCGCGTACGGCGTGACGTAGCCGGGACTGTCGGGGTCGGAGAACTCGACAGCCATGTACGCGGCCGAGACGACCTGTCCGCGCTTGTTGGTGAGCGTGCCCACCAGCAGGACGGTCGGATACTCCACGGTGCCGCGGACCGCGAACACCTCGTTGCGCGACAGCGAGGCCAGCGCCTGATCGGCGGCCCAGTCGAGCACCGGGTGCAGCGGGCCGAGGTAGTGCGCCTCCGGCCACGACGTACGCGACGCGGTGTCGGCCAGCGCCTCGGCGAGGATCTCCTGGCCGCGGGTGGTCGTGGTGACCAGCTTGAGGTCCTCGAGCACCTTGCGCTCGGCGAGGTAGGTGCCGGGCAGCACCTCAAGGCGCTGGCGCAGGTCGTCCGGGGGAGTGAACTCGGCGATCCTGGCCTGCGGGTACTCCTTCCAGGCCACGCCGTTCGCGGACTTCGGGGCGGCGGGCGTACGGAACGCCTCCTGCAGGGCATCGCGCAGGAAGTCGACCTGCTTGGTGTAGAGCAGTGGGCGCGGCTGGTCGTTCGTCGGTGCGGTGGCGGTGGTGGCGGTGCTGCCGAGTCGGGCGAGGAGCCCGGCCAGCCCACCGCCGGTGGCCACGGTCTGGACGTCGGCGACGACCTCGTCGAGGTCCTGCTGGCCGGCGAGGACCTTGCGGATCTCCTCCTCCTCGGCCTCGACGGAGTACTTGCCCATCAAGGAGGCGGCATCACCCAGGGCGGTGTGCGCCTGTTCCTCGCGCTCCAGCAGCTTGGTCAGCACGACCAGGTCGCCGGAGAAGGACTCCGCGGAGGGCTGCAGCAGCAGCGTGGTGATCTGCGGTGGTGTCTTCTGGCCGTAGCGGTCGATCCGGCCGTTGCGCTGCTCCAGCCGGATCAGGCTCCACGGGATGTCGTAGTGGATCAGCTCGTGACACTGCTTGTGCAGGTTGACGCCCTCGGAGGCGACGTCGCCGGTCACCAGCACCCGGATCGGGGAGCCGGACTGCTTGAACGACTCGACGATCTCCTGCTGTTCGACGTCGCTCAGGCCACCGTGCAGCACCTGGACCTGGTCCTCGGTCATCCCGAACTCCTTGCGCAGCCGCTCCCTCAGCCAGCGCAGGGTGTCGACCCGCTCGGCGAAGATGACCGCCCGCATCGTGGAGTTCTTGGCGACACCGATCCGACGCAGGTAGGAGACGAGGCGGCCGTACTTGCCACCTGCGGTCGCGTACGAGGCGTCGTTGAGCTTGTCGAGGCGATGCAGGGCGTCGAGTTCTCGCTGCCGGTCGGTGGTGGGGTGGGCCCGCAGCGTGCGGATCCGGTTGTGGATGCTCGCACGCAGCGCGGCGGGGGAGGACAGGAACGCTTTGGCCAGCGTCCACGGGAACAGCTGGGTGACCTTGCCGGAGTATGGCGAGGAGCCTCGTGGGTGCAGCCAGACCCGGTCGAGCTCGTCGGCGACCGCGTCCTCCTCTGGGGAGGCGGGGACGAGGAGATTCCGGGGCTCCTTGCGCTCGGCCCAGTCGGCGCCGACGACGTTGGCGACCTCGGGGCTGTGCCGGTGGCGGCGGACGACCAGCCGTTCGACCTCCTCGGGGCGGAGCCGGCCGTCGGGGGTCACGGCGGTCGGTTCGAGCAGGCGGATCAGCTCCGCGAACGACTCCTCCCGGCCGTTGTGCGGGGTCGCGGAGGCCAGGATCAGCGCGTCGGTGCTCGGGGCGAGGATGCGGGCCAGCCGGTTGTTCTGGGTGGCGGAGTTGGTGACGTTGTGCGACTCGTCGATGACCACCGCGTCCCAGCGGTGGCCGCGCAGGTCGTTGGCGAACCGGTCCTGCTTCAGCGTGTCGATCGAGATGATCACCCGCCGGTAGAAGGTGAACGGGTTGCGGGTCGCCGGCAGCTTCTGCTTCACCCGCTGCACGCCCACCGAGTCGAGACGTACGAACGGCAGCGCGAAGCGCGTCCACATCTCGTGCTGCATCTGCTCCAGGACATGGCGAGGGCAGACGATGAGGATCCGGTCGCCGCGGCCGCGGCGGACCAGCTCGGCGAGGATCATGCCGATCTCGAGAGTCTTGCCCAGACCGACCGCGTCGGCGAGCAGGATGCGGGTTCTGAGGTTGTCTGGGCTGAGTGCCTTGCGGACGGCGGATCGCTGGTAGGTGAGGGGGTCGGCGAGCATCTGGGTGGAGACGACGAGCTTGTCGTCGCTGAGCGGGACTGGGGTCTTGCGGAGCGTCGCCTCGAGCCACAGCTTGGCGCGGCGGTAGCCGGTGGAACTGTCCGGGGTGAGCGTGGCCTGCGCCGGATCGAGGATCTGGATGTCGTCGAGCGACTCGTAGAAGCTCGCGGTGGTGCCCTTGACCAGCGCGCCGAGGCCCTGGACGTGGAGGAGCTGCCCGTCGTTGGTCTGGTCGACGGAGGTGACCAGCCACTCCTCGTCGCGGACCACCACCGTGACACCTGGGGTGATGACGGTGGTGGTGGGGGAAGGCATGGGGTCTCTGGCTCCTTTGACGCGGCTGAGTACCAGCACCCTACCGAGCGGTGGCCGACGATGTATCGGTCGATCGGGTGATGTTCTCCGGCCATCTGGACACCTCGCAGCGCCGGTCAGCCATCGTCACTCTCGTGGGCGATCGGATCGGAAACCATCACCTCGACCCGAGATCCTCAGCGGCGGTCCGCCAGGCCTCCACGACGGATTCGTACGCCTCATCTGGCCCGACCTGTGGCCGACACTGGTGTCCGATGGAGTCCTGCCACTGGGTCGGCGTGGGTGCCTTCTGCGGGAACATCCATCGTGTCGGGTAGCTACCGGTAGCGCCCAGCCTTTTGAAGGTGCCGGCGGCCTCGGCGTCGATCATTCCCTGTTTGGCCATCGCCCACAGGTCGTACAGGTCACGCGGGGCGTTGCGGGTTGTGTCGCACCAGGCCGACAGCTTCGCGCAGGCGAATCCCGCGGGGGTGAGGGTGGTCATCACCCTGTCGGGCATCCCCGAGTACCGCATGGAGACGGGTGTGGTCTGCTGAGGCCATGGGGTGTAGTGCGATCCGGTGATGAGTTGGACCCTGATCTGGACGTCGCCGATCGGGTACAGGCAGGCATCGGTGTCTGCCTTCACCTGATCCAGCCTGGGGTGAGCGTCGATCAGGCCGAAGTTAGGCTCCAGGGAGCTGCGGATGGCGCGGTCCAGTGCCACGGCAGCCTGCGGGCGTGGGCCGACTGAGAGTAGGTCGACGTCCTCGCTGAGCCGCAGGCCGTTCAGGAAGGTCCTGCTCAGGGCGGTGCCGCCATAGAACACGAACTTCTCCGACTCGCTGGAGATGGCGTCGAGCAGGTGGGAGATCGCGAAGTCATGCTCCACCTGATCGCGAGACACCCCGAAGTGCTGCTCCTGGGCCGCGGCGTCATCCTCGCTCAGCTCGTAGGCCACAGACCGGTCCGACTCGCCCTCGCTATGCTGGGATGCCGACCGGCGCCGTCGCCGGTCCCGCGCTCCGGTGGTCACTGCAGCACCGCCTGGACCCGCCGCTGCACCGCGGCGGGCCGCAGGGCGGCGATCCGCCGGGCCCGATCCGGGTCGATCCTGCTTGCGAGCGCGGCCGCCGCGGCGTGTGCCTCCGCAGGCAGTCCACCCAGTTCCGGCCTGGCCAGTAGGTCGACGAAGGTCTGCTCGGGTGTGGTGACCATGAACTTCCCCAGCCCTCCGGTCTCGAGCCGGGCGTCGAGCATGCTGGTGTCGGTGCAGGTGAAGACCACCCTGCCGCCGTTGGTCAGGGTCACCGGCCGGTGCTGCTCGGGCACGGCGATCACGGTGACGCCCAGCGCTCTGGGGATCGCGTGATGGAAGCGTGCCGCGCCGATGCCGAACAGGATGGGAACCCGAGGTCCGTACTGGCCGGTGGCGTACGCGATCGCCGCCTCCTCGAAGTTCGGGAACCATGCGGTGTCGGTGGCGACAGTGTCGGGCTTGGCGGTGTAAGTCCCTGAAGCGATGCGTACCAGTCGACCGCGCTTCCGCATCCGTACGAGCTCCTTCTCGGGGTTCGCGTACAGGCGTCGCAGCATCACGGGCCGCACCGTTCGCAAGGGGGCCCGGGTGATCTGGACCGGGAGTCCTGTCGTGGCCACCAGACCACCTCCTTCATTATGTTGAATACTACCTACAAGGTAGTGGTGTGCACTCTGTTCGGCGATCATGACGATGACGGACGAACTGTTGAACCGCCGTTGAAGCGAATGCACCTTCGGTACGCGGGTATGGTCCCGATCTTGGCGCAGACGCTGCCGCTCGCCGGGCGGGCCTGATCGGCCGTGGCGGGCTGGATGCCATCGGCGGCGTGACCCGTGGGTCCGCGCCGCCGATGGCTCCGGCTCAGCGACCCAGCTGCGGATCGCTGCTGCTGGGCTTGCCGTTCTCGATGTGCCCGGCGAACGTACGCGTCCACGAGCCGTCCACCGTGCGGAGCGTGACGTCGTACCAGCCCGACGACGCGCGCAGGTCGAGCGTGAGCGCGCCGTTCCCGTTCAGCCGGCGCTCGACGCCGCCGTACGCATCGGTCACCACGACCTGCTGGCCGGGCTTGCCGCTCAGCTTCAGCTGCAACTGGTGCGACGCACCGGCCGGAGCCACATCGGCCAGCAGCGTGCTGTCGCCGTGTCCGGCGTAGCGCCGGAAGAAGCCGTTGGGCCCGTGCAGCTGGATGTCGTAGTCGCCGGCCACCGGCCAGGACGCGTCGAGCGATGCACCGGCAGAAACCGTGTAGCTGTGCGGCTGGCCGACCGGCGTGACCAGGCGCGCCTGGAGGTGGGCGCCGAGCCGTCCGGCGTTGTGGAGCGTGACGGCGATCGTTCCGGCGTGAGCCTGCTCGGTGACGGTCAGGTCGTAGCCGAGGGGACGGGCCGGACGGACGCCGGACTCCTGCTTCGGCATGGTGCCGGCGGAGGGCGCGGTGGGGGCGTAGCTGGGGTGACGCAGCTTGTCCTTCGGCGCCATGCCGGACGTGGTGGGCAGGCTCGGCATCGTCCCCGTCGTGGTGAAGTCGAACGCGGAGGTCAGGTCGCCGGCCACGGCACGGCGCCACGGCGTGATCTGCGGTTCCTGCACGCCGAACCGCGCCTCCATGAACCGGATGATGGAGGTGTGGTCGAACGTCTCCGAGCAGACGAACCCGCCGGTGCTCCACGGGGAGACGACGAACATCGGCACCCGGGGACCCATCCCGAAGCTGCCGGCCGGATAGTCGGCGTTGCCCGCCTTGCCCGGGTAGAACTCGTTCGCCGTCGAGACCGTCGAGGCACCCGGGATGAGGGGCGTCGTGGCGTGCGGCGGAACGAGGTGGTCGAAGAAGCCGTCGTTCTCGTCGTACGTGATGAACAGGGCCGTCTTGCTCCAGACATCGGGATCGCTGGTGAGCGCGTCCAGCACCTTGGCGATGTACCACGCGCCGAAGTCCGACGGCCAATTCGAGTGCTCGCTGAAGGCTTCCGGCGCCGAGATCCAGCTGACCGCCGGGAGCTTGCCGGACGTCACGTCCGCGCGGAGGAGCTCGAAGTAGTCCTGGCCGTCGCGGGCCTTGGTGCCACGGCGTGTGCCTTCTCGTAGAGCGGATCGCCGGGCTGGGCGTTGCGGTAGTTGTTGAAGTACAGCAGCGAGGTGTCGCCGTAGTTGCCGATGAACGCGTCATCGGTCCAGCCCCAATAGCCGGCGGCATCCAGGCCGGTGCCTTCGTCCTGGTAGACCTTCCACGAGACGCCGGCCTTCTCGAGCCGCTCCGGATAGGTCATCCAGTCATAGCCCAGCTCGTCGTTGTACAGGACCGGGCCGCCGGCCTTGCCGTCGTTGCCGGTCCAGCCGGTCCACATGTAGTAGCGGTTCGGATCGGTGTTGCCGATGAAGCCGCAGTGGTAGGCGTCGCAGACCGTGAACGCGTCGGCGAGGGAGTAATGGAAGGCGAGGTCCCGGCGCTGGTAGTACGCCATCGACAGGTCGCCCTTG
Source organism: Raineyella sp. (assembly GCF_034933565.1). Taxonomy (NCBI): domain Bacteria; kingdom Bacillati; phylum Actinomycetota; class Actinomycetes; order Propionibacteriales; family Propionibacteriaceae; genus Raineyella; species Raineyella sp. Next base: position 13,889 of record NZ_JAYFNG010000007.1, on the reverse strand, counting down.
GCGGGGATCCAGCGGTCGTAGTTGGCGTCGTGGAAGGCATCCTGGCCGCCGCGCCAGGTGTGGTCCAGGCCGGACAGGTAGGCGCCGCCCAGGGCGGGGTCGCCCGGATGCCAGGGGAGCACCTCCCGGTGCCCATCGGATTGGTGCCACACGGTCGACCCGCCGGGCAGGACGGCCGGGTGGGGATCCCCGAATCCGCGGACCCCGCGCAGGGACGCGAGATAGTGGTCGAACGACCGGTTCTCCTGCATCAGGACGACGATGTGCTCGACATCCTTGATGGTGCCGGTGCGGTGGGACGGGGCGATGGTGGCGGCGCGGGCGATGCTTTCCTGCAGTACGGAGGCGGCGACGCTCGCTCCCGCGATCTGGAGGAAGCGGCGACGATTGAGGTCGACCATGGGGCTCCTTCGGTGGAGGGATGTGCTCTGGCAAACTCCCGCTGTGGGGCGAACTCCGCGCAACGTCCACACGACATCGATTTGAACCTTGGAGGGGATCGGACTGAACGCCCTGGGGGCATGGCGGACGACTCGGCGGCGAACCGCAGGGACTCGGGCCGTCCAGATGCTCGACTCATCGTCGTCCAAACGTTAAATTTCTCCCTGTCCAGATGTTAAATTGAGGCATGCGATACCGCCGCAGGATCCTCGATGACGTCCTCGACGAGGTCTTCCCTCATCTGGCTGCCGTCGCGCTGGAAGGTGCCAAGGGGGTGGGCAAGACCGCGACCGGCACCGAGCGCGCTGCCGCCGTCCTCTCGCTCAACAAGCCGGCCGAACGTGCCGCGGTCGGCGCCCACCTCGACCTGATCACCGAGGTCCCCGGGCCGGTCCTCATCGACGAGTGGCAACTCGAACCGGCGGTCTGGGACCGGGTCCGCCGGGCGGTGGATGACGACCCGGCAGGTGGCCGCTTTCTGCTGGCCGGATCGGCCGGGGTCGCGCCGGGCGTACGTATCCACTCCGGAGCCGGGAGGATCGTACGCATGACGATGCGGCCGCTGACCATCGCTGAACGCGGCCTCGGGGACCCCACGGTGTCCCTGACCTCCCTCCTCGCCGGCGAGGCGCCTCCGATCAGCGGGACCACGCTGGTCGGTCTCGCCGATTACACCGACGAGATCCTCCGTTCGGGTTTCCCCGGGATCCGGGACCTCCCCGAACGAGCGCGGAACCTTCAGTTGGACAGCTATGTCGACCGGATCCTGGAGCGGGAGCTGCCGGAGAACGGGGTGGTCGTCCGCCGTCCTGCCGCCCTGCGGGCATGGCTATCGGCGTATGCGGCGGCGACGGCCACCGATGCCGCGTACAGCACCATCCTCGATGCGGCGACTCCGGGCGAGGGTGACAAGCCGGTGCGACAGACGGCGGACACCTACCGGGAACACCTCACGCGGGTCTTCGTGCTGGACCCGGTCGAGGCATGGATCCCTGCGTTCGCCCCGCTCAAGCGGCTGACGCGGGCGCCCAAACATCACCTGGTCGATCCGGCTCTGGCCGCACGGCTGGTGGGTGTGGGCAAGGCCGGTCTGCTGCGTGGCCAGGGGGGGCCGTTCGCCGCGGGGACCGGCACCTGGCTGGGGGCGCTGTTCGAATCCCTGGTCGCCCAGTCGGTCCGGGTGTACGCCCAGACGGCCGAGGCCAGAGTCGTGCACCTGCGGACCAAGAACACCGAGCACGAGATCGATCTGGTGGTGGAAGGTGCCGATCGATCCGTCGTGGCGATCGAGGTGAAGCTCTCCGACGCGGTCACCTCCGCCGACGTGGTGCACCTGAACTGGCTCGCGGAGCAACTGGGGGAGCGGCTGGTGGATCGCCTCGTGGTGTACACGGGTGGCCTGGCCTATCGCCGGACCGATGGCGTCGGGGTCGTCCCCCTGGCATTGCTGGGTCCGTGACCCGACCAACATCCAGTGCTGGAGGTCGTCGGCCCTGGGCGGTTCAGGCGACCTGACTTCGTGAGAGGTGATGTTTGGATCTGCGGAAAAGTCTCGTTTGATGATCTGTAATGGTATCGTTTGGGCATGATCTACCGGCGACGCTCGATCGATGACGAGCTTGACGCGCTCATGCCCGAGCTCCCTGCCATCGCCATCGACGGGCCGAAGGGAGTCGGCAAGACCGCCACCGGACTGCAGCGGGCCACCACCGTCCTCAGCCTCGACGATCCCGTGACTCTGTCGGTGCTGCGCGCCGATCCGGTCCGGGCCTTGGGCCGGCCGCGGCCGATCCTCGTCGACGAGTGGCAGCGAGTCCCCGAGGTGTGGGATCACGTCCGGCGTGCCGTGGACGATGGCGCACCCGCGTCGACCTTCCTTCTGACGGGCAGTGCCACCCCGGCCCTGGGGACCACCACCCATTCCGGAGCCGGCCGGATCGTGTCACTGCGCATGCGGCCTATGACATTGCCCGAGCGCGGGCTGGGCGAGCCCACCGTGAGCCTGGCTTCCCTGCTCGAGGGAAACCACCCCGACATCGGGGGTGAGTGTTCCTTGACCCTGGCTGACTACGCGCACGAGATCGAGGCCTCCGGCTTTCCTGGGATCCGGCCACTGGCGCCGCGTGCGCGGCGGATCCAACTGGACTCCTATCTCACCCGAGCCCTGTCGCGTGACCTGACCGACGAGCAGGGTGTGACGGTGCGTCGACCCGACAGCCTGCGCGCCTGGATCACCGCGTACGCCTCCGCCACCTCGAGCACAGCCGCGTGGGAGAAGATCCGGACCGCCGCGAGCCCGGGCGACGCGGATCCGCCCAGCAAGGCGACCACCATCCGCTACCGGGACTGGCTGACCGCACTGTGGCTGCTGGACCCGGTGCCCGCCTGGCTGCCCTACGGCACCGCTCTGAAGGGCCTCACGAAAGGTCCCAAACACCACCTTGCAGACCCCGCACTGGCCGCTCGCCTCATGAAGGTCGGCGCGTCGGCCCTGATCGACGGCGAAGGAAGAGTCCTGGCCGGTGGGCCCGCCTCCGCATTGGGGGCACTCTTCGAGAGTCTCGCCACCCTGACCGTGCGCGTCTGCGCGCAAACCGCCGATGCCGCCACCAGCCACCTCCGCACCGAAAGAGGTGACCACGAGGTCGACCTGATCGTCGAACGCCACGACGGCCACGTCATCGGAATCGAGGTCAAACTCGCCGCCAGCATCGACGACAAGGACGTCCGCCACCTCCAATGGCTCCGGGAACACCACGGAGCCCGAGTCAAAGACCTCATGGTCCTCAGCACAGGAGCCCACGCCTACCGACGACCCGACGGGATCGCCGTGGTTCCCCTCGGCCTCCTCGGCCCCTGACACCCCAGCGCCGCCGCAGTCGCCGAGCCACGGCGTCACGCTCGGCTCCGCCGCAGTCAGGCTTCTGGGCTCTAGGGTTCTTGCGGCGAGGTATTGCCAGACGCAGCGGGCCGGCGCCGGTGACGGACCTCCAGATCCGCCGACTGACCCCGGGTGGTGTTGGTCGCGAACGCTGTCAGCACGGGATCCGCACGACTTCCTTTACCCGACCCGTCCGGGTGGCTATCGCCGGCCGTAGGGCGGTGCGGGAGCTGCTCAAGACTCTTGGCATGGCGGTACCGACGGCTGGCTTCCACAGCTGGCCAGCTACCGCAGCATCGACCACATCGGGGTTCGTGGGACGTGGGTGCGTCCTGTCGGCGGAGCGCGGCGGTCCCGTGCAGGGGGAAGGGCGCCTGTCGGATCATGGCGCGTACGTCGTGGCGATCATCGTTGCAGACGGAGTCGGTCGGTAAGGTCCTGATGGTGAGCTCTGCCAAGAGCGCCACGGTTCGCCCTGGACCGTTGGGTCGACTGCACAGGTGGTATGTGACTGATGGGATTTCAGACGCCTCTCTATGAGTTGAACGACTACCTGAAGTGGACGAGATCTGGAGTGATCCAGTTGCCTGACTTCCAGCGTGGTTACAAGTGGGAGGACGAGAGAATTCGTCAGCTGTTGGTCACCGTGCTTCGTGGTCACCCGATGGGCGTGGTGATGCTGCTCAAGACTGGCAACGACCAGATCCGCTTCAAGCCGCGTCCGGTCGAAGGAGTCACCCTCCCGGCCGGTACTGAGGCTGATTCTCTTCTGCTGGACGGTCAGCAACGTCTCACATCTCTCACCCAGGCCCTGGTCGGGCGCGGTGTGGTCGCCACGAAGGATAGTCGTGGCAAGCTGATGGATCGCCGCTACTACGTCGACCTTTCCCTGGCATTGCAGGGCGAGGAGCGAATGGATGAGGCCGTGGTCTCGGTCCCGGGTGACGGCGTGGTGCGCAGCAATTTCGGCAAGGACGTCGTCCTTGATCTCTCTACACCGGAGAAGGAGCGAGCGGCGGGGTTCTTCCCGCTGCGGCTTCTCTTGGGCGGAGCCGACACCTATACATGGCTGTTCGCGCTGGACGACAAGAACCTGGCGGGTCAGTTTCACGCCCATGTCGTCCAACCCGCCTCGACGTACAACATCCCTGCCATCGAGCTCGACAAGCAGACGAGCAAGGCCGCTGTGGCCACGGTGTTCGAGAAGGTCAACACGGGTGGCCTCACGCTCAACGTCTTCGAGCTGCTGACTGCGACCTTCGCCGGAGACAGGGGGTATTTCGATGTTCACGGCGAGGACTTTCGACTCAATGAAGATTGGTTGACGACGCAGCAGATCTTTGCCGCCCATCCCGTGCTCCACACAGTGGAGAACACCGACTTCTTGCAGGCAGTTACGATGTTGGCGACGCGGAAGCGGAATCGACTCGACACTTCGGATCGGCCGCCTGCGGTGTCGGCCAAACGTGAGGACATCCTCAAGCTCCAGCTTGACGAGTATCTCGAGTGGGTGGAGCCCCTCCGCGAGGGCTTCGTCTGGGCATCGACGTTCCTGGCGGACCAGCACATCTTCGACCAGCGCTCTGTGCCGTACGCCAAACAGCTAGTCCCGATGGCCGCATTGCGTGTGGCGCTGGGTAACGATATCGACCTGCACAGCATCCGCGACCGCATCACTCAGTGGTACTGGTGCGGAGTCCTGGGCGAGCTGTACGGAGCTGCGAACGAGACGCGCTTCGTCCGGGACCTGGAGCAGGTCCCGTGCTGGGCGCTCGGCGAAGATGGGGCAATAGTCCCCAGAACCATTCAGGATGCCACCTTCGTGGAGTCGCGCCTGCATTCGCTCCGTACGCGCGGCGCTGCCGCATACAAGGGCATCCACGCGCTGGTGATCGCGGACGACGCCGTGGACTGGATGTACTGCAAGACCTTCGACAAGTACCAGTACGCAGACATGAACGTCGATATACACCACATCTTCCCGTACAAGTGGTGCGTCGACAACGCGATCGATGATGAGCGCAGGGAGAGCATCGTCAACAAGACGACCCTGTCGGCCATCACGAATCGAAGGATCGGGGGTGTCGCCCCTTCGAAGTACCTCACCGCGATCGAGAAGGCTGCCGATGTCACGCCGGAGCGACTTGACGGGTTCTTGGTCTCACACCGATGCGCGCCGGAGGCTATGAGGACGGACGACTTCGACGCCTTCTTCGCCGCCCGACGTGAGGCACTCGTCAAGCTGGTGGAGAAGGCCATGGGCAAGTCGGTGCAACGCGATGCCTCGGAAGGGCAGATGCAGGAGTCCGCGGACCATTTCGACGCCACCGACTCAGCATTCGTCGCTGACGAAGAGGAGTAGTTGGTCGACCAGTGAACAAGAACTGGCCACCCCGCCCGCGCGGTGCGCGCTACTGACACGTCTCGTTCCCTCGGGGTTCGTTGAACGCTAAAGGGAAGACGCCGCCTTGATGTTCCCAGTGACGAATCACGGGGCTGAGTCAAAACTTCAATTGAGCGTGGGTATGTCCGATAATGCGTGTTGGCTACGATGATGATCCTGTGCCGGGACTTTCCAGACGCCTGCCCTGTGCTGGCCCGTACTGCCAGTGGGCGATGTCAAGGGGCCGGGAGCATCGTGGCGGTGAGTCTTTGCGGATCGGGGCCTGGAATCTCGACGCCCGTCGCCAGCCGGCCCACATGGATCTTCTGCTCGATCTGGACTGCGACGTGCTGCTGCTGACGGAGATCTCGCCCGGGCTCGACCTTCCCGGCTACTCGAAGCTCCTGACGGCGGGCATCATGGCACGCGGCCAGCACTGGGCAGGCGTGTTCTCGCGCCGACCGTCGGAAGCGCTCCCGGACCCTCATCCGGCCAGTGCTGCGGCCAGGATCGACGGTCGGGTCTTCTGCTCCTCCATCCTGCCGTGGAGGGGCTGCGGGGCTGACGAGCCGTGGGGGATCGGATCCCACGCCGAGAAGACCGAACGATGCGTGGAACGGTTGCGTGAGAGTCTGCGACCGGACTGGGTCTGGGGCGGGGACTGGAACCATGCGCTGCTCGGCCAGGAGTTCGCCGGCAGTGTGGGAGGTCGCCGCGCGGTCCAGGCCACGGTCGACGACCTCGGTCTTCAGGTGCCAACAGCGGAGCTCCCGCACCACCTGAGCGAGCTCCGCAGCATCGACCACGTCGCGGTGCCCGGCAGCTGGCAGATCCTCTCCGCCGAGCGGGTCAGCGCGGAGCGCGACCACCGTCGGCTCTCCGACCACGACGCGTACGTCGTCGAGCTGGTTCCGGAATCACCATGAGTGCTTCGACCGCCCTGTCGAGAAGGGGCGCGCTCGGTGTCACTGTTGATCCGCGAGGGCAAGAGCGGCTGGCCTGAGCCGGTGGGCCGCTATGACAACGAGGCCGGACGTCAGGCGGTTCTTGTTGCCGTCACTGACGGAAACGGGAAGCTCTCATTAGTTGTCTTAATGGGAAAATATGCCTACGCTGATCCCAGCAGGAGGTGAGATGCAGGAGTCAGCCGAACATCAGGCCCCGACGTCGGCCGTCGCGCCCACTTCCTGGCCATCCCTCCAGTACGGTCAGGCCGACTGGGACCGACCGGACCCCGCGGCAAGCCGCCGCCAGCGGGCGGCCAACCGAGGCACCTTCCACTATGCCGTCGTCCCGCACGTCGCCACCCTGGCGCCAGCGGTCGGCCCTGAGGCACTGTCCGATGCCGATGATGCGGTGGCGAGGCTGCAGGCCTTCGACAAGGATTCCCTGGGCTGGGGAGTGCCCTTCTCCTCGGTGCTGCTGCGCAGCGAATCAGCTGCCAGCTCCCAGATCGAGCACCTGACCGCGAACGCACGCCGGATCGCCCTGGCCGCACTGGGTGACTCCAGCCGCCCGAACGCGACGATGATCGCCCGCAACACTGCGGCACTGCGCGCGGCCCTCGACTTGGCCGATCGCATCAGCGCCACCACCATTCTTGCCATGCACGAGCGGTTGGACGGTGGCGACGATCCCGACAACGCCGGACGCTTCCGTCGGGAATGGGTGTGGATCGGCGGCCAGTCGCCGGTCACCGCTGCCCACGTCGGTGTCCACCCGGCCGCCGTGGAGAGCGATATCGCCGATCTGGTCGGCTTCATCCGGCGCGACGATATCCAGCCCTTGGTCCAGGCGGCGGTCGCGCATGCCCAGTTCGAGACGATTCACCCGTTCACCGACGGCAACGGCCGGACCGGTCGTGCCCTGGTGAGCGCGATTCTGCGGCGAAAGGCGGTGACGAAGCACATGTCGGTGCCGATCTCCTCCGGTCTGCTGGTCGACACCGAGGAGTACTTCGCCGCACTGACCGCCTACCGACAGGGCGATCTCGCACCGATCATCGAACGCTTCGCCTATGCGGCCCGACGGGCCGTCGACAACGCGGTCGTCCTGCGCGAGGACGTGCAGGCCGTCCGCAATGCGGTGATCCTCACCGCGAAACGCCGTACGGCCAACCTGCTCACGGTCGCCGAGCTGTGCGCCAGCGAACCGGCGTTCACCGCACAGATGGTCACCGATCGGGGGATCTCGGCCTCGAGCGCCTATCGGATCCTGGACCGACTGGTCGAGGCCGGAATCATCCGTCCGGAGAAGCCGATCCGTGGATCGACGGTGTGGACCGTGCCGGGGCTCACCGAGGCGCTGGACCGGTTCGCCGCCCGAGCCGGACGGCGTACGCTCCACGGCCGCTGAGGGGCCGGGGCAAACCGGAGAAACTGCCGCGGTCAGGGCAGCCCAGCTCGGTCGAACTCCTGCTGCAGGCGTGGTCGTCGCCGGTGGGTGGTGCGGAGTTCGGCGATGAGCTGGTCCACCTCGGCCACCTGGTCGGCCCTTCGTGCGAGGGCGCGCATCCTGGCGAGCCGGCGGGCGGCGGCGCGGACGTGCTTGGCGTCGGCGATCTCGAGGTCGGCCCGGACCCTCGAGGTGTGCACCGTGAGGGCCGCGAGCGGATCGACCTTCTCGTACGCGGTGGCGAGCTCGTCCCACAGATAGGGGTCATCCAGGTCGAGGGGGTGCGCCAGTGCCCAGGCCAGCCGAGGGTCTTCGAGCGTATGCAGGGCGAATGCGACGGCCTCGCAGGGCCGTACCACGGCCTCGTGCAGCTGGCTTCCGTACGCGTTGGATGCGCTCCAGCGGTGCAGGTCCGCGCGCGTACGGACCAGCGGCAGCACGGCGTCAGCGAGATCGGACATGGCAACCTTCGAGGGGAAGGGGAGACGGAAGGCTGTCGGAGAAGAAGCGGTGACGACCCGTCGCCATCAATCCTCCGGTGACAGTCCCAGACCTTGCAGCACGGTGTCGATGTTCAACGTCATGACCTCAGTATCACCTGGCAGGATCAGCGCGGTCGGCTGGCCTCTGGTCTGCCGCACCTCCACTCTTGCGCGGTCCCAAGATCCGTCGACCGGAAGGTGCTGGCTCTCGATGTCGACGCCACTGAGGATCCACCACCCGACTAGGGTCGGATCATGACGGTTGCTGACGCAGGAAAGTTCCAACTGGCCGGCGAGCTGGCGGTGACGCGGCTCGGCTTCGGCGCGATGCGCATCACCGGCCCGGGGGTGTGGGGGCCGCCGGCCGATCATGACGAGGCCATCGCGGTGCTGCGACGCGCGGTCGAGCTGGGCGTGGACTTCATCGACACCGCCGACGCGTACGGCCCGTATGTGTCGGAAGACCTCATTTTCGAAGCGCTGCACGACGGCAGCGGGTACGGCGAGGTGACCGTCGCCACCAAGGGTGCGCACACCCGCCAAGGGCCCGGCCAGTGGGCCCAGGTCGGCCGCCCGGAGTACCTGCGCCAATGCGTGCTGATGTCGCTGCGCCGCCTGGGCCTGGAGCAGATCCCGCTGTGGCAGCTGCATCGGATCGACCCGAAAGTGCCGCGCGAGGAGCAGTTCGGGGTGATGAAGGAGTTCGTCGACGAGGGCCTCGTACGCCTCGTCGGGCTCTCCCAGGTGAGCGTCGAGGAGATCCGGGCAGCCCAGGCCGCCGGCCTCACGATCGCGTCGGTGCAGAACCGCTACAACCTTGCCGACCACTCCAGCGAGGACGTGCTGGACTTCTGCACGGCCGAGGGCATCGGGTTCATCCCGTGGGCGCCGATGGACGCGGGCACGCTCGCCCGGCCGGGCAGCGTGATGGACGACATCGTCCGGACCCACGACGGGGCCACCCCGTCGCAGATCGCGCTGGCCTGGCTGCTGCGTCGTTCGCCGGTGATGCTGCCGATCCCCGGCACCGGCAAGGTGGCCCACCTCGAGGCCAACTGTGCGGCGGCCGATCTGGAGCTGACCGACAACGAGGTACGTACGCTCGCCGCCGCCTGACCTGTGGCCGTGTGCGGCGTCAGGACATCCGGCACGCGTCGGGGGAAGAAGCTGAGGCCGGCTGATCGACTCGCTGGCCCGCGGCGTCCCGGCCGGGCGTGTCTCAGGCCCGGACGGTCACCACGCTGCCGTGCTCGTCGATGTGGTCGGCGTCGGGGTCGTCGAACCAGTGGCCGTGCTCGCCGAGGTAGCGGAAACGCAGCGTCGAGCCCGGGCGAACGGTGACCGCGGCACTGACGGTGCCGTTGCTGCGGCGGCGCAGCACGTGCGTGCAGGGCGTCCAATTGTTGAAATCGCCGACGACGCTGACCTTGCCGGTCACCGCATCGGCAGGGAGCGCGAACGTGAGGCGAAGGGCGTCGGTCTTCCGGTCACGGGCAAGCCTCAGCACGGTTGTGCCTTTCTCTGGGCAGGGGGTGGGTACGGTCGCCAGTGACAGCGGTGGGATTCTAACCTCACGTGGCTGCCGGAACCGAATGTCACAGGGGGAGTCCTATGGATCTGCCGCAGAACGTTCTTGTTGGCCGGGTCGCGGTCGTCACCGGGGCGACACGGGGCCTGGGCCTCGCCATGGCGCGCCTGCTGGGCCGGCACGGCGCGACGGTGGTGCTGGCCGCGCGGTCGGAGGCGGACGTCGCCGGCGCGGTGGATCGGTTGCGGGTCGAGGGGATCGAGGCGTACGGGCGTCGGTGTGACATCGGGGAGTGGAGCGACGTCGAGGCATTGCGTGACGAGGCCCTCACGTACGGGACGCTGGACATCTGGGTGAACAACGCCGGTGTCCCGGGCATCTACGGGCCCACCGCGTCGACACCGGTCGACGATTTCACCCGGGTGGTGCGGACGAACATCCTCGGCACCTTCCACGGGTCGAGGGTCGCGTTGCCGGTGTTCCTCGGGCAGGGGCACGGCGACCTGGTCAACGTGTACGGGCGCGGTGATCAGGGGTCGGTGGCATGGCAGAACGCGTACGGCTCCAGCAAGCGGTGGGTCCGCCAGTTCACCGAGACCCTGCGGGCCGAGACGAAGGGCACCGGGGTCCGGGTGCACGGCCTGAACCCGGGGCTGGTGATGACCGACCTGCTCGGCAAGGTCACCTCGCAGCGGGGCTACGAGGCGCGGCTGCCCGGGCTGCAGGTCGTCGTCGGCCTGTGGGGACAGACCCCCGACGTCGCCGCCCGTCCGTTGCTCGGCCTGGTCACCTCCGACCGGGCCGAGTTCCGCGACCTGAAGCGGCGCACGCTCCTGACCCGTGGCGTACGCAACCTGCTCGCCGGACGCGTGCGCCGCCGCAACCGGATGCCGCTGGACATCACCGTCGTGGAGGCCGAGCGCTGAACCCGTAGCGCTGAAGCACGTGCGGCCCGGCCCCGCAACTGACAAAACCTTCAACAGCAGCCCCGACGATTAAACTTTGACCACCTAAAGTTGCTTCGAGGGTGGTGCAACTCAATGGTGTCGGTGGCGACGCGCTCGCCGCCGTGTCGAGGTTCCTGCTGCGCTCGGAGGCGATCGCGAGCTCACAGATCGAGGGGCTGTCGCCGTCGCCGAAGCAGGTGGCATTGGCTGAACTGGGGCACCACGAGCCGGTCCGTGGGATCAGCACACAGGCGGCTCTGGTGGCCAACAACATGACGGTGGTGCGGGAAGCCACGACGCAACTCGTGGAGGTCGGACGCGTCAGCGTGGAGGACATTGTCCAGCTGCACCGCGCATTGCTGCCGGACGAGCCGGGGCTCCATGGCCTTCGCGGGCGACAAAACTGGATCGGGGGCTCGAGCAGACACCCAATGGAAGCCGCGTTCGTGCCTCCTGCACCGGAGCGTGTTCCCGATCTGATGACCGACCTGGTCTCCTATCTCAACGGGTCGGCTCATGGTCCACTCGTGCAGGCGGCCATGGTGCACGCACAGTTCGAGACGATCCATCCCTTCGCCGACGGCAACGGCCGGGTCGGGCGAGCCCTGGTCCACACCGTTCTGACCAGGCGAGGAGTGACGACGACGGCGGTGTTGCCCATCAGTCTGGTGCTGGCGACCCTCAGCGAGTCGTACGTCGCCGGCCTGACCGGTTACCGCCACGGACAGGGGCCCACTGATGAGATGGCCCGGCATGGCATCGGCAGATGGCTGGAGACATTCATCACCGCAGCGTCGGTCGCGGTCGAACAGTCAAAGCAGCTGGTGCACAGGATCGACGACCTGCGTGCCGAGTGGACCGAACGGGTGGCGGCCTGTCGCGCTTCGCAGGGGATGCGTCCTCAACCACGGGCAGGCTCGGCAACATCACGCATCCTGGCATCGCTTCCGGAGGCGCCGGTGCTGACGGCTTCCACTGTGCGGCGGATCCTGGAGGTGAGCGCTCCGACGGCCGGCGATGCCCTCGAGGAACTCCGGCAAGCAGAGGTGCTCACGACCCGCAAGATCGAGCGCAATGCCGCGGCCTACATCGCCGACGAAGTGCTCGATCTCATCACCACCACCGAGCGCCGCCTCGCCAGCACGCGATTCGACACCCGGCTCGCGGCCCCGTCCCGGCCGGTGCCGGCCCGACCGGCAGATGATGGGCGCTGAGTCGTCGTTCGCTGCCGTCGCCCGACTGTCGACCACTCGCTATCGACAAGCCACCGCGGTTTTGCGAGTCTGGTGCTGTCGCGGCATCCGCCCCGGTGGAGTCGGCCGCGACGCGGGCCGTCAGTGGCCGGTTCCGCCCGGGTGACCGGTTACTGAGTAACCGCTGACCCGAGTAGCCGGGTGCACGTGACCGGACAGCCGGGCCGGCCCCGCGCGACGCGTGACCTTTCCGGAAAGGAGCCGGCCATGGCCGGACGCATCACGATCGACCTGTTCACCACCCTCGACGGCGTCGCGCAGGCGCCGGGCGGTCCCGAGGAGGACACCTCGGGAGGCTTCCCGTACGGCGGCTGGCAGGCGCCGTTCACGGACGAGACCGTCGGCCGCATGGTCGTCGAGGGCATCGACGCCATGGACGCCCTGGTGCTCGGCCGCCGGACGTACGACATCTTCGCGGCCTACTGGCCGCAGCACACCGAGGGCGACGACGAGGGCCGGATCGGCCGGAAGTTCGCCCAGGTGCCGAAGTACGTCGCCTCGCGCGGCACGCCCGCGCTGGACTGGTCCGGCACCACCCGGCTGGGGCCGGACGCCGTCGCCGAGGTCGCGGCGCTGCGCGACCGGCACGCGGACATCCACGTGATCGGCAGTGTCGACCTCGTCCACTCGCTGCTGGCAGCCGACGCGTACGACGTGCTGTCGCTGTGGGTCTACCCGGTCGTGATCGGCCGGGGCAAGAAGGTCTTCCCCGACGGCGCCGCGCCCGCGACGCTGGCGCTGCTGGCTCCGCCGATCGTCTCCGAGAACGGGGCGGTGCTGCTGCGCTACAGGCCGGCGGGCCTGCTCCGCACCGGCGACATGACGTAGCCGGAGCGGGGCGCCTGAGGCGGAGGTCACGTCCGGCCGGGGATCCCTCCGGCAGCAGTGTCGTACGGCAGCCCCTCGCTATTCCTCGAACACGATCACCTGCCGGATCGCCGCCCCCTCGGCCAGCTCGTCCATCGCCTCGTTGATCCGATCCAGCGTGATGGTCGACGAGATCAGCGCCTCGATCGGTAGCTTGCCGTCCCGCCACAGCGCGGCATAGGTCGGGATGTCTCGGGACGGGACGGCCGACCCGAGATAGCAGCCGACGATCGTCCGCGCCTCCGCGGTGAGACCGAGCGGCATGATCGTCGCCTCCGCGGTGGGGGAGGGCAGACCGACCGTCACCGTGGTGCCGCCGACACCGGTGAGGGCGACCGCGGTCTCGAAGGCCCGTGCGTTGCCGGCCGCCTCAATCACGATCGGCGCTCTGACCCCCGCCGCGAGGGCCTCGGCCGGGGCGTACGCGGCGGCGCCGAGGTCCCTGGCGCGGGCCAGCTTGGCAGGCACCGCGTCCACCCCGATGACCTCGCCCTTGCCCAGCGAGACGGCGGTGATCAACGCAGCCATGCCGACGCCGCCGAATCCGACCACGATGATGTCGTCGCCCGGGGCGGGCCGACCGGCGTTGATCACGGCGCCGCCTCCGGTCAGCACGGCGCAGCCGAGCACCGCGGCGATCTCAGCAAAGCTCAACTCCTGGTAGAACCGCAGCACCACGGCCACCCGCTGGTCCGGCGACAGCTCGCCACACA
>NZ_JAYFNG010000006.1:0-121082 GCF_034933565.1 Raineyella sp. | reverse complement strand
CCACGGGCGCGGTGCCGGTGACGGGCCACAATAGGACGGTGACTGCGAACCCTGACCAGACCGATCCCGAGACCCCGGTGGTGGTCACCACCCTGCCCGACGAGGTGGCGGCACTTCTGAAGCGCACCCCGGACGGCCTCGTGCCGGCCATCGCCCAGGACGCGACGACCGGCCGGGTGCTGATGATGGCCTGGATGAACGACGAGGCCCTCGCCCTCACCCTCTCCACCGGCCGTGGCACCTACTGGTCACGCAGCCGCCGGACGATGTGGGTCAAGGGTGAGGAGAGCGGCCATCGCCAGTGGGTCCGCAAGGTCGAGCTCGACTGCGACGGCGACACCCTGCTGCTGCAGGTGGAGCAGGAGGGTGCCGCCTGTCACCTCGGCACCCGCTCCTGCTTCGACACCCGCACCCTCCGACTCACCGCCGGTGGGACCGACGGACCGGAGGCCCGATGACCGCCCTGCCGATCTTCCCGACCCCGGAGGGGTTCCGGGAGCAGGCCCACACCACCCGGGTGATCCCGGTGTGGGCCAAGGTGCTGGCCGACACCGAGACCCCCGTCGGGCTGTACGCCGCCCTGGCCCGTGACGAGCCGCACACCTTCCTGTTCGAGTCCGCCGAGGACGGGGTGTTCTCCCGCTGGTCGATCATCGGCGTCCGCAGCGGCGCCACCCTCACCGAACGCGACGGTCGTGCGGTGTGGTCGGGCGAGCCCCCGGTCGGCCTGCCGACCGACGGCGCGCCGCTCGACGTGTTGCGCGAGTCGCTGCGGGTGCTGCGCACCGAGCGGCCCGAGGGCCTGCCGCCGTTCGTCAACGGTTTCGTCGGCTACCTCGGCTACGACATCGTGCGCCGCCTCGAGGTGCTCCCCGACGGCTGCGTCGACGACCTGCACGTCCCGGAGCTGGTGATGATGCTGGCGACCGACCTGGCCGTGATGGACCATCGCACCGGCGAGTTGTGGTTGATCGCCAACGCCATCAACCACGACGCCACCGACGAGCGCGTCGATGAGGCGTACGCCGACGCGGTGGCCCGGGTGGGGGAGATGGCCCGGCGGCTCGCCGAGCCCAGCCAGCCGTTGGTCCGCGCCGTGGACGACTCCGGCACCGCCCCCGAGGTGGTCGAGCAGCGCACCCCCGCCGAGTTCGAGGCAGCGGTGGAGGCAGCCGTCGAGGAGATCCGCGCCGGGGAGATCTTCCAGGTGGTGGTCTCGCAACGCTTCGACATCCGCACCCAGGCCGACCCGCTGGACGTCTACCGGGTGCTGCGCCGGATCAACCCCAGCCCGTACCTCTATCTGCTGCGGCTGGACGGCTTCGACATCGTCGGGTCCAGCCCCGAGGCCCTGGTCACCGTCACGGATCGCGACGCCGTCACCCATCCGATCGCCGGCACCCGGCCCCGCGGGCGGACCGCCGCCGAGGATGTGGCGCTGGAACGGGAACTGCTGGCCGACGAGAAGGAACGGGCCGAGCACGTCATGCTGGTCGACCTGGGCCGCAACGACCTCGGCCGGGTCAGCGAGCCCGGCACCGTCACCGTGATCGAGTTCATGAAGGTGCGTCGCTACTCCCACGTGATGCACCTGGAGGCGGGCGTCACCGGGCACCTGCGCGACGACGTCGACGCAGTCGGGGCCGTGCTGTCCTGTTTCCCGGCCGGGACTCTCTCCGGCGCCCCGAAGGTGCGGGCGATGGAGATCATCGACGAGCTCGAGGTGAGTCGTCGCGGCGTCTACGGCGGGGTGATCGGCTACTTCGACTTCGCCGGCAATGCCGACGTCGCGATCGCCATCCGCACCGCGCTGATGAAGGACGGCACCGCCTACGTCCAGTCCGGCGCCGGGATCGTCGCCGACTCCGTCCCGGCCACCGAGAACCAGGAGTGCCGCAACAAGGCGATGGCCGTGGTCCGCGCGGTCGCCGCCGCCGACAGCTGGCGCGGACTCGACGGAGTGCCCGCATGACGGCCCCCGGCACCGGGCAGGCCCCGCCCCGGCCCGCGGGACGCTGGCGTACGGTCGCGTACGTCGCCCTGCTGGTCGGCACCATCGGCGCGTTCGTGACCGGCACCCAGCCGTGGTGGACCGCCGACGCGACCGGGACCACCGCACCGGTGAGCGGCACGGTGTCGAGCGGCAGCCTCAGCCAGGCCCTGGCCGTGGTGACCGTGGCCGGGCTGTTGCTGTCCCTGACCCTCGCCGCCCGCGGGCGGCAGGTCCTCGGCGCCGTAGTGCTCCTCGCCGGGGCCGGGATGGTCGCCCTGGGCGTCTCCCGGCCCCGGCCGGCCGCCGACGTCGTCGCCGAGGCTCTGCGCTCGGTCACCCTGGCGGTGGACTGGCAGCTCACCGGCACCGGCTGGCCCTGGGCGTACGCCGCGAGCGGTCTGGCGGTCGCGGTCGGCGGTGGCCTGCTGGTCGTCCTCGCCCCGCGGTGGGAGACCCGCCGGTCCCGGTTCGAGCGGGGCCCGGTGGCGGTGGACCTGACCGACGCGACCGCGGTGTGGAAAGCCCTGGACGCGGGCGTCGACCCGACGTCCGAAACTGCGGTACCCTCGGCCCAAGAAGCACCGCCCCAGGCGCCACCGAAGAGGGAGAGTCAAGGATGAGTCACAGCGCTATCGGCCACGCCCCTGAGGAGAAGTACCACCACGGCAAGTCGCCGGCCGCGTACGCCTTCTCCATCATCTTCATGGTGGCGGTCGTCGTCGGTGTCGTCGCCATGGTGCCGACCCCCAACCTGGTGCTGCTCGCCGTCGCCGGCGTCATCGCCCTGGCCGCCTGGATCACCTGGGCGGTGCTGCGCGGGATGGGCCTCGACAACGTCTAGGACGTACGACTGAGATCGCGGCCCGGGACGCCTCCCCGGGTCATGGTCCAGATGGGCGCCCGGGCCGACGGCCCGCGGCGCCCATCGTCGTCCCTGGGCCACGACGTCCGAGCCCACGACGTCCGGGGCCACGTTGTTCAAGGGCAGGACGTTCACGGGCCACGTTTCGGAGGAAGTCGCCTCACCGGGGAGAGGACACCGTTCCGGAACGCGGCACGTCGCACCGCTGCAGGCCGGGGTGTTCCACCGCTCGGGACGCCTGGCCCGGTGCGGTACAACAGTCAGGGAAAAAGGAAGGGAGAGCCGCATGGGTGTGCTCGACGAGCTGAACGCGGGGGCCCGCGCCGACATGGAGGAGCGCCGCGCGCTCACCGGTCAGGATGAGCTGGTGCGGCGCCTCGAGGCGCTGCCACCGGCCCGCGACCCGCTGCCCGCCTTTCGTGCCCCGGGCATCTCGATCATCGCCGAGGTGAAGCGGGCCAGCCCGTCCGCCGGTGCCCTGGCGGAGATCGCCGATCCGGCCGCGCTCGCCGAGGCGTACGCCCGGGGCGGCGCGGACGCCATCTCGGTCCTCACCGAGCGGCACCGCTTCGGGGGCTCTCTGGCCGACCTCGTCGCCGTCCGGGCCCGCGTCGACATCCCGGTGCTGCGCAAGGACTTCGTCGTCGACGCCTACCAGCTCTTCGAGGCCCGCGCCGCCGGGGCCGACCTCGCCCTGCTGATCGTCGCCTCTCTCGACGATGCCGAGCTCGCCTCGCTGCACGCCGTGGCCCTCGACCTGGGGCTGACGCCGCTGGTCGAGGCCCACACCGCTGACGAGGTCCGGCGTGCGGTCGACCTCGGCGCCGTGCTGATCGGCATCAACAACCGCAACCTCAAGACCCTCGAGGTGGACACCAGCACCTTCGCCCGGCTGGCCCCGCTGGTGCCGGCGGGCGTGGTCCGGGTCGCCGAGTCGGGAGTCCGCACCCCTGCCGACGTCCGTGCCTTCGCCGAAGCGGGGGCCGACGTCGCCCTGATCGGTCAGGCCCTCGTCACCGGTGGCGACCCCGTCGCCGGCGTCCGCGCCATGAAGGAGGCCCCCCGTGGCTGACACCGCCCCCAGCTCGATCACACCCACCCCGATCACATCCGGCCTGGGCACCCCCGCCCCGGCCGGCAACCTGGCCGGCCAGCGGCCCTGGGACGGACGCGAGCTGCCCGACACCCGCGGCCACTTCGACCGGCTCGGCGGCAAGTTCGTGCCCGAGGCGCTCTACGCGGCGCTGGCCGAGCTCGAGCAGGCCTACGAGGATGCGCTGCGCGACCCGGCCTTCGCGGCACAGCTGGAGGACCTGCGGGTCAACTACGCCGGTCGCCCGACGCCGATCACCGAGGCCGAACGGTTCTCCCGGCACTGCGGCAACGCCCGGGTCGTCTTCAAGCGCGAGGACCTCAACCACACCGGCTCGCACAAGATCAACAACGTGCTGGGCCAGGCCCTGCTGACCAAGCGGATGGGCAAGAAGCGGGTCATCGCCGAGACCGGAGCCGGCCAGCACGGCGTCGCCACCGCCACCGCAGCCGCCCTGTTCGGCCTCGAGTGCCGGATCTACATGGGCAAGGTCGACACCGACCGGCAGGCGCTCAACGTCGCCCGGATGCAGTTGCTCGGCGCCGAGGTGATCGCCGTCGAGGCCGGTTCGGCGACGCTGAAGGACGCGATGAACGAGGCCCTGCGCGAGTGGGTGGCCACCGTCGACGACACCCACTACCTGATCGGCACCGTCGCCGGCCCGCACCCGTTCCCGAAGATCGTCCGGGAGTTCCAGCGGGTCATCTCCACCGAGGCCCGCGCCCAGTTCCTCGACACGTACGGTCGGCTGCCGGACGCCGTCTGCGCCTGCGTCGGTGGCGGCTCCAACGCGCTCGGCTCGTTCGCCGATTTCATCCCCGACGATTCCGTCGCGCTGCACGGCTTCGAGGCCGGCGGTGACGGGGTCGACACCGGCCGGCACGCCGCCTCCATCACCGGCGGCTCGATCGGCGTGCTGCACGGCACCCGCACCTACCTGCTGCAGGACGAGGACGGCCAGACGATGGAGTCGCACTCCATCTCGGCCGGGCTGGACTACCCGGGCGTCGGCCCGGAGCACTCCTACCTGCACGACGTCGGCCGCGTCACGTACGAGCCGATCACCGACACCGAGGCGATGGAGGCCTTCCGGCTGCTCAGCCGCACCGAGGGGCTGATGCCGGCCATCGAGTCGGCGCACGCCGTCGCCGGTGCGCTCCGACTGGGCCGCCGGATCGCGCAGACCGATCCCGACGCCCGGCCGCTGATCATGGTCACCCTCTCCGGGCGGGGCGACAAGGACGTACGGACCGCCACCCGATGGTTCGGGCTCACCGGCGAGGTGGACGGGACCCACGGCGGCGACCCGGTGGAACTGCCCGAGGACCTTGCCGCCCACGCCGAACCGCGCCCCGAGGAGCTGTGAGATGACCGCACCCGGCAACTGCACCCCTGTCTTCGACCGCGCCGCGGCCGAGGACCGCGCCGTGTTCATCGGCTATCTGCCGGTCGGCTATCCGACCGTGCCCGGCTCGCTGGCCGCCATGCGGGCCCTGGTCGACCCGGGTGACGGGCCCGGTGCCGACATCGTCGAGATCGGCATCCCGTACTCCGACCCGATGATGGACGGCGTGACGATCCAGCGCGCCGCCACCCGTGCCCTCGAGCGCGGGGTCCGGGTCCGCGACGTGCTCGCCGCGACCGAAGCCGTCGCCGCGGCGGGGGCGACGCCGTGCGTGATGTCGTACTGGAACCTGATCGAGCAGTACGGCTGTGACGCCTTCGCCCGCGACTTCCGCAACGCCGGGGGAGCGGGAGTGATCACCCCCGACCTCACCCCGGACGAGTCGGACGAGTGGATCCCGGCGACCGACGCGCACGGGGTGGACCGGATCTACCTGGTCGCCCCCTCCTCGACCGACGAGCGGATCCGGCTGACCGCCGAGGCGGCGCGCGGCTGGCTCTACGCCACCGCGGTGATGGGCGTCACCGGCGCCCGGAACACCACCTCGGAAGCGGGCCACGTCCTCGCCGGCCGGATCCGCTCGCTCAGCCCCGACACCCGGATCGGCATCGGGCTGGGCGTCTCGAACGGGGCCCAGGCCGCGGAGATCGGCGCCTACGCCGATGCCGTCATCGTCGGCTCGGCGCTGGTGCGTACGCTCCTCGAAGCGGACGACGCCGGCCGCCCGGACGACCTGACCGCCCTGCGCGCGCTCACCGGTGACCTCGCCCGGGGGGTGCGGGCCGCTCACTGAGACGGCGTGGCCGCCCACTCACGGTGCACTGTGGGACGGACTGGCTAGAGTGTCGGTGGCCCGGTGACCCGGGCGTCCGGTGTTGGATCCGACCCGGTGTCGGATCGAGCCCGGTGTTGACCCGAAAGGCGGTCCGATGACCCTGCTCCCGCTGCTCCCGACGGCGCTGGTGCCGCTGTCGATCCCGAGTCCGCCCCAGGGGGTGTGGGAGCTGCCGATCCCCGGCACCGGTCTGGTGATCCCGATCCGGGCCTACGCGTTGTGCATCCTGACCGGCATCGTGGTGGCCTGGATCATCGCCTCGCGGCGGTGGCAGGCCCGCGGCGGCGGCCAGGAGACGTTGGAGACCGCGATCCTGGTGGCCGTCCCGGTGGGCATCATCGGGGCCCGGCTCTATCACGTGATCACTGACCACCAGCTCTATTTCGGCCCCGGTCGCCACCCGATCGAGGCCCTCTACATCTGGAACGGCGGCCTCGGCATCTGGGGCGCCGTCGCCGCCGGCGCCCTGGCCGTCTGGATCGTCTGTCGGCGCCGCGGTGCCTCGTTCGCCGCGATGGCCGACTCGCTGGCCCCCGGCGTGGCGGTGGCCCAGGGGATCGGCCGGCTGGGCAACTGGTTCAACCAGGAGCTCTTCGGCCGCCCGACGACGCTGCCGTGGGGGCTGGAGATCGACCCGGCGCACCGCCCGGTGGGGTACGAGCAGTACCCGACCTTCCACCCCACATTCCTCTACGAGCTCCTCTGGGTGCTGCTCGTCGCGCTGGTGCTGGTCCTGCTCGACCGGCGGTTCCGGCTCGGACACGGCCAGGTCTTCTGGCTGTACGTGGCGCTCTACACCTTCGGCCGGTTCTGGGTGGAAGGACTGCGGATCGACACCGCCAACCATCTGGGCACCTGGCGGATCAACGAGTACGTCTCATTGGTCGTCTTCGTCGGTTCGCTGGTCGCCCTGCTGATCAGCCTGCGGCGGCACCGTACCCGCGAGACGCCCGAGACCGTCGATCCCCGCGGCGCCGCCCGTGCCGAGGAAGAGGAACCGGCAGCATGACCGCCGCCGCGCCCGCCGGCGATCCCCCGCCCGTCCCGTCGCCGCCCGCCCGGTCCCCGCGGACACCGGCCGAGCCGACCCGGCTGACCCCCGTCGCGTCGACACCGGCCGTGCCGACGGCGGCGCAGAAACCGCCTGTGCCGACGGCGGCGCAGAAACCGGCCGTGCCGCCGGTTTCCGCGCCGACACCGGCGGAGGCCTGGCTGGCCGTCGCGGTGCTCGCCCTCCCGGTGGCCCTGGTGGTCGCGGCGGACCGGCTGCTGGTCGGCTGGTCACTGCGCGACTCCGGGCGCCTCGATGCGCCCACCCTCGCCCCGCTGCTGGGGGTCGGCCTGGTGCTGCTCACCCGCCGGCGGCTGCCCGGGCTGCGGACCCGCTTCGACGCCCGCCTCGACGTCCGGGTGGTGCGCCGTGGGGTCGCGGTGCTGATGATGGTCGTCGCGAGCATGGTGGTCTGGAACCAGCTGTGCCTGATGTTCGGCTGGATGCCGGTCCCGCGGATCGATGTGGACGCCGGGCTGCCGCTGATCGCCCGGGCGGCGGCGTACGTCCCGCTCGCGGTGGCCCAGGAGCTCGCCTGGCGCGGCGTCGTCCGTCCCACCCTGGCCGCCGCGTACGGCTGGTTCGTCGGCTCCCTGGCCACCGGCCTGGTCTGGGGCCTGCTGACCGCCATGACCTGGCGCTTCGGCGTCACGTACGGGCTGCTGGTCGTCATCGCCTCGATCGGCTGGTCGATGATGGTCGGCACCCTGGTCGAGGAGATGCGCCGGGGCCAGATCATCGTCGCGAGCCTGTTCCAGTGGGGCCTGCTGCTCGCCCTCTACCTCCTGCTGCCCGAGGAGACCGGGGTGACGAAGGCCGCCTGGGTGATCGCCCTCACCGCGGTGATCGGCGGGGTGGCGACCGGCTGGGTCTACGTCCGGTCCCGCCGCGCCCGCGGGATGTCGCCGTACGGACGGGAACTGCTCACCCGGGCCTGACCCGAGGCCACCGATGTCGCCCAGATGACAACTGTGTTACGGGCTCGGTCAATCGTGTTACACGGGCGGGATCGGTATTTACACGGTCGTTTCGTTGGTCGATTATGTGTCCTTGGAACACTGCCGTCGCGCAACGGAGCCGACGGTGGGTCCACATCCGTACGGTCGCGCCGGTCGGGGGTTGCTTTCGCCGCCGACCTGGTCACCGTCCCACCGCCCGTTCTCACCGCTGAGGTGACGACGCGGCTTGTCCGAGGGGAAGAACATGGCTCCTGACAGTGCGCTCCAGGCGCGGGAGGGCATCGCCGGCGAGGGTCTCTACGACCCGATGTACGAACACGATGCGTGTGGTGTGGCCTTCGTCGCCACGCTGAGCGGCGAACCGTCCCACCGGATCCTCGAGCAGGGCCTCGAGGCCCTGCGCAACCTCGACCACCGCGGTGCCACCGGCGCCGACGAAGCCGCCGGCGACGGTGCGGGCATCCTGCTCCAGGTGCCCGACACGTTCCTGCGTGACGTGTGCGAGTTCGAGCTCCCGGCGCCCGGCACGTACGCGGTCGGCATGGCCTTCCTGCCGGCCAAGGAGTCCCGCCGCGGCCCCGCCCGCAAGGAGATCGAGCAGATCGCCCTCGAGGAGGGCCTGCGGATCGTCGGCTGGCGTCCGGTGCCGGTCGTCACCGACACGCTGAGCCCTGTCTCGCTGCACGTCATGCCGCACTTCGAGCACCTGGTCGTCACCCCGGCCACCGGGGTCCGCAGCGGCCTCGAGGTCGACCGGATGGTGTACGGCCTGCGCCGGCGCGCCGAGCGCGAGGCCAAGGTCTACTTCCCGTCGCTGTCCGCCCGCACCCTGGTGTACAAGGGCATGCTGACCACGATGCAGCTGGAGGAGGTCTTCCCCGAGCTGCACGACGAGCGGATGACCTCCGCGCTGGCCGTGGTGCACTCCCGGTTCTCCACCAACACTTTCCCGGCCTGGGAGCTCGCGCACCCGTTCCGGATGGTCGCCCACAACGGCGAGATCAACACCGTCCGCGGCAACAAGAACTGGATGCGCGCCCGGGAGGCGCTGCTCGACACCCCGCTGATCCCGGGCTCGCTCGACCGGCTCTTCCCGATCTGCGAGCCGACGGCGTCCGACTCGGCGTCCTTCGACTCCGTGGTCGAGCTGCTCAATCTCGGCGGTCGCAGCCTGCCGCACGCGGTGCTGATGATGATCCCGGAGGCCTGGGAGAACAACCACGACATGCCCCAGGAGGTGCGCGACTTCTACGCCTACCACGCCTGCCTGATGGAGCCGTGGGACGGCCCGGCCTGCATGACGTTCACCGACGGCACCCAGATCGGCGCGGTCCTCGACCGCAACGGCCTGCGTCCCGGTCGCTACTGGATCACCAACGACGGCCTGGTGGTGCTGGCCTCGGAGTCCGGCGTGCTCGACATCGCCGACCACGACCTGCGCGCCAAGGGCCGGCTGAAGCCCGGCCAGATGTTCCTCGCCGACCTCGCCGAGCACCGCATCGTCCCCGACGAGGAGATCAAGCGGGGCCTGGCGGCCCAGGCACCGTACGGAGACTGGCTGGGCGAAGGCCGCCTCAACCTGTCCGAGCTGCCGGTGCGCGAGCACGTCGTGCACACCCACGCGTCGGTCACCCGCCGCCAGCAGGTCTTCGGCTACACCGAGGAGGAGCTGCGCAAGATCATCGCGCCGATGGCCAACACCGGTGCCGAGCCGATCGGCGCGATGGGCACCGACGCGCCCATCCCGGTGCTGTCGCAGCGCCCGAAGCTGATGTTCGACTACTTCGTCCAGCACTTCGCCCAGGTGACGAACCCGCCGCTGGACGCCATCCGTGAGGAACTGGTCACCAGCCTGTTCAACACCATCGGCCCGGAGCAGAACCTGCTCGAGCCGAGCCCGGCGTCCTGCCGCCAGATCGTGCTGCCGTTCCCGATCCTCAACAACGACGAGCTGACCCAGATCGTCCGGATCAACCAGGACGGCAACCTGCCCGGCTACCAGTCGCACGTCCTGCGCGGGCTCTACCCGATCGAGTCGGGCACCGAGGCCCTGGAGCACCGGCTCGACGAGCTGTGCGAGGAGGCCTCCGCGGCGATCGCCGACGGGGCCCGCATCCTGGTGCTCTCCGACCGGCACGCCAAGCAGGAGTGGGCGCCGATCCCGTCGCTGCTGTTCACCGCCGCGATCCACCACCACCTGGTCCGGGAGAAGACCCGCACCAAGGTCGGGATCGTCGTCGAGGCCGGCGACGTCCGCGAGGTGCACCACGTCAGCACCCTGATCGGTTACGGCGCCGCAGCGGTCAACCCGTACCTGGTCTTCGAGACCGCCGAGGACCTGGCCCGCACCGGCACCTTCGTGACGGTCGAGCCGGCCAGGGCCGTGGCCAACGTCGCCAAGGCGCTGGGCAAGGGCGTGCTGAAGGTGATGTCCAAGATGGGCGTCTCCACCGTGGCCTCCTACACCGGCGCGCAGATCTTCGAGGCCGTCGGGCTGTCCCAGGAGCTGATCGACAAGTACTTCACCGGCACCACCTCGAAGATCGGCGGTCTGGGCCTGGAGGAGGTCCACCTCCAGATCCGGGCCGGCCACGACGTCGCCTACCCGGTCGACGGCATCCCGCTGGCGCACCGTCGGCTGCAGATCGGCGGGGACTACCAGTGGCGCCGCGAGGGGGAGGAGCACCTCTTCGACCCGGAGACCGTCTTCCGGCTCCAGCACTCCACCCGGAACCGCCGCTACGACATCTTCAAGCAGTACACCGAGCGGGTGAACGACACCTCCGAGCGGCTGATGACGCTGCGCGGGCTGCTGAAGTTCCGCCACAACCGTCAGCCGATCGACCTGGACGAGGTCGAGCCGATCGAGGCGATCATCCCGCGCTTCGCCACCGGCGCCATGTCGTACGGCTCCATCTCGATGGAGGCGCACGAGACCCTGGCGATCGCGATGAACCGGATCGGCGGCAAGTCGAACACCGGTGAGGGTGGCGAGGATCCGGAGCGGCTGCACGACCCGGCGCGTCGCTCGAAGATCAAGCAGGTCGCGTCCGGCCGGTTCGGCGTGACCTCGGAGTACCTGTCGTACGCCGAGGACATCCAGATCAAGATGGCCCAGGGCGCCAAGCCCGGTGAGGGCGGCCAGCTGCCCGGCCAGAAGGTCTACCCGTGGGTCGCGAAGACCCGGCACTCGACCCCGGGCGTCGGCCTGATCTCACCGCCGCCGCACCACGACATCTACTCGATCGAGGATCACAAGCAGCTGCTCCACGACCTCAAGTGCGCCAACCCGCAGGCCCGGATCCACGTCAAGCTGGTCTCCGAGTCCGGTGTCGGCACGGTCGCGGCGGGCGTGGCGAAGGCCAAGTCCGACGTCGTGCTGATCTCCGGCCACGACGGCGGCACCGGCGCTGCGCCGCTGACCTCGCTCAAGCACGCCGGCACCCCGTGGGAGCTCGGCCTGGCCGAGACCCAGCAGACGCTGATCGCCAACGGGCTGCGCGACCGGATCGTCGTCCAGGCCGACGGCCAGATGAAGACCGGCCGCGACGTCGTCATCGCGGCGCTGCTGGGCGCCGAGGAGTTCGGATTCGCGACCGCCCCGCTGGTGGTCGAGGGCTGCGTGATGATGCGGGTCTGCCACCTGGACACCTGCCCGGTGGGCGTGGCCACCCAGAACCCGGAGCTGCGGGCGAAGTTCACCGGCAAGCCGGAGTTCGTCGTCACCTTCTTCGAGTACATCGCCGAGGAGGTCCGCGAGATCCTCGCCGAGCTCGGCTTCCGCACCCTGGAGGAGGCGATCGGCCGCTCCGACCAGCTCGACACCCGCTCCGCGGAGGACCACTGGAAGGCGGCCGGGCTGGACCTCAGCCCGATCCTCCACCAGCCGTCGGTGCCGGAGGCGACCGCGCGCCGCCATGTGGTGGACCAGGACCACGACCTGGACAAGCAGCTCGACATGGAGCTGATGGACCTGGTCGCACCGGTGCTCGCGGCGGCCCGTGAGGGTCGTACGCCGGCGCCGGTGCGGGGCTCGATCCCGGTGCGCAACGTGCACCGTACGGTCGGCACCCTGCTCGGTCACGAGATCACCATGGCCACCGAGGGCAAGGGCCTGGCCGACGACACGATCGACATCACCTTCACCGGGTCGGGCGGTCAGAGCTTCGGCGCCTTCATCCCCCGGGGCCTCACCCTGCGGTTGCACGGCGACTCGAACGACTACGTCGCCAAGGGCCTGTCCGGCGGCCGGGTGATCATCCGGCCCCAGGCCGACGCGACCTTCGTCGCCGAGGACGAGATCATCGCCGGCAACGTGATCGGCTACGGCGCCACCTCCGGTGAGCTGTTCCTGCGCGGCCAGGTCGGCGAGCGGTTCTGCGTCCGCAACTCCGGGGCCACCGCCGTGGTCGAGGGCGTCGGTGACCACGGCTGCGAGTACATGACCGGTGGCACCGTGGTGGTGATCGGCCCGACCGGACGCAACTTCGCGGCCGGCATGTCCGGCGGCGTGGCGTACGTCCTGGACCTCGACCGGCACCGGCTCAACACCGAGCTGGCCGACCCGATGGCGCTGGACGCCACCGACGTCGCGCTGGTCCGCACCCTGCTGGAGCGGCACTGCCGGGAGACCGGGTCGGCGGTCGCCGGTCGGCTGCTCGCCGGTCAGGCCCCCGACACCGTGATCGGGCAGCGGTTCACCAAGGTGCTGCCCCGTGACTACGCCCGGGTCCTGGCGGCCCGGGCCCAGGCCGAGGCCGAGGGCCTCGACGACGAAGCGACCACCGCCAAGATGATGGAGGCGACCCGTGGCTGATCCCCGTGGTTTCATGAAGTTCCCCCGCGAACACCCGCCGCGTCGGGACGTCGAGGAACGGGTGCAGGACTGGAACGAGGTCTACCCGGGCGGCCCCGCCGCCGCGTTCCTGCCGATCATCACGACCCAGGCGGCCCGCTGCATGGACTGCGGCATCCCGTTCTGCCACTACGGCTGCCCGCTCGGCAACATCATCCCGGAGTGGAACGACCTGGTCTGGCGCGACGACTGGCAGGCCGCGGCCGACCGGCTGCACGCGACCAACAACTTCCCGGAGTTCACCGGGCGGCTGTGCCCGGCACCGTGCGAGACGGCCTGCGTGGTCGGCATCAACGGCGACCCGGTCGCGATCAAGGGCGTCGAGGTCTCCATCGCCGAGCGCGCCTGGGAGGATCGCTACATCCAGCCGCAGGCACCCGACTGGCACACCGGCTACACCGTCGCGGTGGTCGGCTCGGGGCCCTCGGGCCTCGCGGTCGCCCAGCAGCTGACCCGGGTCGGTCACACCGTGGCGGTGTTCGAGCGGGCCGACGTCCCCGGTGGCCTGCTGCGGTACGGCATCCCGGAGTTCAAGATGGAGAAGTCGGTCCTCGACCGCCGGATCCGGCAGATGAAGGACGAGGGCACGCTGTTCCGCACCGGTGTCACCATCGGCACCGACATCACCTGGACCCAGCTGAAGTCGCGCTACGACGCCGTCGTGGTGGCGATGGGCTCGACCCGGCCGCGGGATCTGCCGGCCCCCGGGCGCGAGCTCGATGGTGTCCACTTCGCGATGGACTACCTGCCGCAGGCCAACCGGGTCGCCCGCGGGCGTACGGTCGAGAACCAGATCGTGGCGACCGACAAGCACGTGGTGGTCATCGGCGGCGGCGACACCGGGTCGGACTGCATCGGCACGGCGTTGCGTCAGGGCGCGGCGTCGGTCAGCCAGCTGGAGATCTTCCCCGCCCCCGGGCAGGACCGTCCGGCCAACCAGCCGTGGCCGACCTACCCGGCGGTCTGGCGGGTCTCGACCTCCCAGGAGGAGGGTGGCCAGCGGATCTTCGAGGCGTCGACCACCGAGTTCATCGGCGACGAGGAGGGCCACGTCCGCCAGCTGCGGCTGGTCGAGGTGAAGCCGAACGGCACGGGCGGGTTCAGCCCGGTGGAGGGCTCCGAGCGGGTGATCCCGGCCGACATGGTGGTGCTGGCGATGGGCTTCGTCGGGCCCGAGGCCGAGGGCCTGGTCGACGAGCTCGGCGTGGGCCTGGACCGCCGCGGCAACGTGGCGCGCGACGAGAACTTCATGACCGGTGTCGAGGGGGTCTTCGCCTGCGGTGACGCCGGCCGGGGCCAGTCGCTGATCGTCTGGGCGATCGCCGAGGGACGCTCCTGCGCCGCCGGCGTGGACGCGTACCTCAGCGGGTCCACCAAGCTGCCGCGCCCGATCGGGCCGCAGGTGCGCCCGATGACGCTCTGACCCGCGGACCCGTCGGCGCCGGACCGCGCTACGCCGACGTGGACGCAGCAGAGGCCCCCGGGACCGACACGGTTCCGGGGGCCTCGGTGTCTGTGGGACCGGGTGCCTGTGGGACACCGGTTGTTCGGGGCTCAGGGGCGGCGGACCCAGGTGTCCTGGTCAGCCCTTCCAGCTGTCCGGGCCGCGGCGGACGGCCCGGCGCAGAGCGGCACGGGCGGCCGGCAGCTCGCGGTCCAGGTCGCCGAGCTGGGTGCCGAACAGCACGCCGTAGGTGAACGTCGGTTCGCCGGCGGCCGCGGCCGCCTCGGCCAGCTGCAGCAGCCGCTGCCGGGCCACCACGGCATCGTTCATCTCGCCGAACACCTCGGTGACGGCCTCCCAGTCCCGGGCCGAGGAGGCGGCGGGCTCGCCGTACACGTCCGTGAGGGCCTCGCAGGCGTACCGGACGACCTTGGACTTCTTGCGCACCTCGTGCAGGGCGGCGAGCCGTTCGACCCCCTCGGAGGTCTTCGCCGTCGCGTACGCCCGCCGGACCCGCCGGATCGCCCGGTCGACGAGGGGGACGGCACGTTCGGCGACCGACGCGTCGGCCACCCGGACCAGCGGCGGGTCGGTCAGCCAGCGGCTCAGCGAGACCATCAGGGCGGTGTAGCGCTCGTCGGCCAGGCAGGCCTTCACCCCGGCGAGGCCCTGCTGGTGGGTGGCCTCCAGCTCGCGCTCCATCCGGGCCCGGACCGGCCCGACCACCGCTTCCGGCGGCAGTGCGTCCAGTCGCTCCAGCAGCCTGGCCTTCTGCACCTCGGCGTCGCGGGCATGGCCGAGCTCGGTGGCGTACCACTGCAGCTCCTCGCGGATCGTACGCACCGCGTCGGTCTCGAACAGCTCGCCGAAGACCCGCAGGATGCTGCGCAGCCGGCGGGAGGCGACCCGGGCCTTGTGAACGGCGTCCGCGGCGTCGACGGCCACCGCCTCCTCCCTGCCCTGCAGCACCCCGACGTGGGTCGCCAGGGCCGCGAGCACGGTCAGCGACAGCGGGTCGGTGGGGGACGGCACATGGGCGCCGGCCCGCGCCGGCGCGTCGCCCAGCGCCTGGCTGATCTTGGCCGGCGAGGTGGCCGGCACGATCCCGGCCCACTGGAAGCGTTCGGTGACCCGGTCGAGGAAGGCCCGGTCGCCCTGGAGCAGCTCGACCTCGATCTCCCGCCAGGTGGCCTCCTGGCCGGGGGTGCCCGGCAGCGCCAGCCGGGTCGCGGTCACGGTGTCATCGGCCAGCTCGGCGAGCGGGGTGCCGGTCTGCGGATCGGCCAGTATCCGTACGGTGCGGACCGTCTGCAGCCGGGCGACCGGCACCAGCGCAACGGGGCCGACCCGCTCGCCGATCACGGCCCGCAGCGAGCGCGGCACCAGCAGTGGGTCGGGGCTGGCGTCCAGCGGGACGTGCAACTCGGTGCGGGTGCCGTCCACCGGCGGCAGCTTGATGTGCCAGGCGGCATCGCTGCCCCCGGTCCGGCGGCGCAGGGTGACCCGGGCGCGGTTCAGTTCGTAGCCGGGGGAGTCGAAGTAGGTCGCATCCAGGTGGTGCACGGTCGCCTCGCCCAGGGTGGCGAAGCCCGCCAATCCGGGCACGCGGGCGCCGGGCAGGAGCGTGAACTTGCGCTCCGTCTCGGCCTGGACACGCGGCCCTGACGACGGGCCGATCGGGGCTTCGGACACCGGTGCTCCTCAAGGACGGGGACCACCAGTCTACCGGGCTACGCTGGTGGCTGCCCGTCCGCACATCACCCCAGGAGGTGGCAGCCGCCCTATGGCCGGTTCCCTCGACGACTCGTTCGTCCATCTGCACGTCCATTCCGAGTTCTCGATGCTGGACGGTGCCGCGCGGGTGCCCGACATGTTCAAGCGGGCCGAGGACCTGGGCATGCCCGCCATCGCGGTGACCGACCACGGCAACATGTTCGGCGCGTACGAGTTCTGGAAGACCTCGAAGAACTACGACGTCAAGCCGATCATCGGGTGCGAGACGTACATGACCCCGAAGACGCACCGCTCGGAGCGCAAGCGGGTGCAGTGGGGTGACGGCACCGGCGACGACGTCTCGGCGAAGGGCGCCTACACGCACATGACCCTGTGGTCGGAGACCACCGAGGGCATGCACAACCTGTTCCGATTGGAGTCGTACGCCTCGATCGAGGGGTTCTTCTACAAGCCGCGCGTCGACCGGGAGCTGCTGCACCGCTACGCGAAGGGCCTGATCGCGACCACCGGCTGTCCGTCCGGTGAGGTGCAGACCTACCTGCGGCTCGGCCAGTACGAGAACGCGCTGGCCTCCGCGGCGGAGTTCCGCGACATCTTCGGCAAGGACAACTTCTACGTCGAGATCATGGACCACGGGCTCGACATCGAGACCCGGGTCCGCGAAGGCCTGATGCGGATCAGCAAGGAGCTGGGCCTGCCACCGGTCGTCACCAACGACTCGCACTACGTCTCCCAGGACGACTCGCACGCCCACGACGCGCTGCTGTGCGTCTCCGCCGGCGCGCATCTGGCCGACACCAACCGGTTCCGGTTCAACGGCGACGGTTACTACCTGAAGTCACCCCGGGAGATGCGCGAGTTGTTCCGCGAGCTCCCCGAGGCGTGCGACAACACCCTGGAGATCGCCGAGCGCTGCGAGATCGGCTTCGAGAACGCGATCGGCAAGTTCATGCCGCACTTCGAGGTGCCGGCGGGGGAGACCGAGGAGTCCTGGTTCATCGCCCAGGTCAACCAGGGCCTGCACGACCGCTACCCCGACGGGATCACCGCCGAGGTCCGCGACCGGGCCGACTACGAGATCGGCGTCATCAAGCAGATGGGCTTCCCGGGGTACTTCCTGGTGGTGTCCGACTACATCAAGTGGGCCAAGGCCCAGGGCATCAAGGTCGGCCCCGGCCGTGGCTCCGGCGCCGGCTCGATGTGCGCGTACGCCCTGCACATCACCGAGCTGGACCCGATCCAGCACGGCCTGATCTTCGAGCGCTTCCTCAACCCCGAGCGCATCTCGATGCCCGACTTCGACATCGACTTCGACGACCGGCGCCGCGGCGACGTGATCCAGTACGTCACCGACAAGTACGGCGCCGACAAGGTCAGCGCGATCGTCACGTACGGCACCATCAAGGCCAAGCAGGCGGTCAAGGACGCCGGCCGGGTGCTGGGCAAGCCGTACTCGCTGGGCGACCAGATCACCAAGGCGATGCCCGACCCGGTGATGGGCAAGGACGTCCCGCTGCAGAAGCTGTTCGACGACAGCCACGAGCGCTACCTGGAGGGCCAGGAGTTCCGCGCGCTGTACGACGCCGAGCCGGAGGTGCGCGAGGTCGTCGACACCGCGATGGGCCTGGAGGGGCTGAAGCGGCAGTGGGGCGTGCACGCCTGCGGGATGATCATGTCGTCCGAGCCGATCATGGACGTCGTCCCGCTGATGAAGCGCGAGCAGGACGGCCAGATCATCACCCAGTTCGACTACCCGTCGTGCGAGTCGCTGGGCCTGATCAAGATGGACTTCCTCGGCCTGCGCAACCTCACCATCCTCGCCGACGCGCTGGAGAACATCCGGCTCAACCGGCACGAGGAGATCGTGCTGGAGCAGCTCACCCTGGACGACCCGAAGACCTTCGAGCTGCTGCAGGCCGGTGACACCCTCGGCGTCTTCCAGCTGGACGGCGGGCCGATGCGGGCGCTGCTGCGCTCGATGCAGCCGGACTGCTTCGACGACATCTCTGCCGTCGGCGCGCTCTACCGACCCGGCCCGATGGGCGCCGACTCGCACAACAAGTACGCCCGGCGCAAGACCGGCAAGGAGCCGGTGGAGCCGATCCACCCCGAGCTGGCCGAGCCGCTGGCGGACATCCTCGGCGAGACGTACGGCCTGATCGTCTACCAGGAGCAGGTGATGGCCATCGCCCAGAAGCTGGCCGGCTACACCCTGGGTGGCGCCGACATGCTCCGGCGGGCGATGGGCAAGAAGAAGAAGAAGGAACTGGACGCCCAGTTCGAGACCTTCAAGAACGGCATGCTGGAGCGCGGCTACTCCGCCGAGGCGATGCAGACGCTGTGGGACATCCTGCTGCCGTTCTCCAACTACGCCTTCAACAAGGCCCACTCCGCGGCGTACGGGCTGGTCTCGTACTGGACCGCCTACCTCAAGGCCAACTACCCGGTGGAGTACATGGCCGGGCTGCTGCAGTCGGTCAAGGACGACAAGGACAAGATGGCGGTCTACCTCGGCGAGTGCCGACGGATGGGCATCGAGGTGCTGCCCCCCGACGTCAACGAGTCCGCGGCCCAGTTCACCCCGGTCGGGGAGGACATCCGCTTCGGGCTGACCGCCGTCCGCAACGTCGGCGAGCACGTCGTCGAGGAGATCATCACCACCCGCCAGGAGTGCGGCCGGGCGCGGTCGTTCAACGAGTTCCTCGACCAGCAGCCGCTGGCCGTCTGCAACAAGCGGCTGATCGAATCGCTGATCAAGGCCGGCGCCTTCGACTCGATGGGCCACCACCGGCGCGCCCTGATGGAGTGCTTCGAGGAGGCGATCGACAAGATCACCGGTCGCAAGCGCAACGAGGCGAACGGCCAGGACGACCTGTTCGCGATGTTCGGGGACCAGACCGTCGAGGACGACCCGACCGCCGTCGTGGTGCCCGACGTGGAGGAGTGGGACAAGCGGACCAAGCTCGCCTTCGAGCGCGAGATGCTCGGCCTCTACGTCTCCGACCACCCGTTGCAGGGCATGGAACCGGTGCTGGCCCGGCTCTCCGACAGTGGCGTCGAGCAGGTCCTCGACGAGGACGGCCCCAAGGACGGCGAGCAGATCACCATCGCCGGGATGATCACCCAGGTGGTGCGCAAGCAGAACAAGCGCGGCGACCTGTGGGCGCTGATCTACGTCGAGGACCTCGGCGGCTCCATCGAGGTGAAGTGCTTCAACAAGGTCTACCAGCTCGTCGCGCCGATCCTGGCGCCGGACACCATCGTCCAGGTCAAGGGCACCGTCCGCCGCGAGGAGGAGGCGGTGTCGATCTTCGCCCGTGAGGTGGTGCTGCCCAACATCAGCGACGATCCGCACGGCCCGATCGTCATCACCATCCCGGCGGTGAGCTGCACCCCGCCGCGGATCGAGCAATTGCGCGACGTGCTGGCCGCCCACCCGGGCGCCACCGAGGTGCGGGTCCGGCTGCGTGGTAGCAGCGGAACAAGTGTCTGGCGGGTCCAGCCGGGGCTGCGGGTCGACGCGTCGGTGTCGGTGATGGCCGATCTGAAGGCCTTGCTGGGCCCGGCCAATGTGAGTGCCGCCGGATGACGGCCGGTGCGCGGCCGGCGCGCTCCGTACCGGATCGCCCGGATCGCTCCACCCAGGACCGCTCCACGACGGATCGTCCGGCGCGGGCCCGGCGGTCGGCGCCGGTGGTGGCGTACGTGCTGTCGGCGCTGCTGGTCGGGGTGGTCGGGGGCGTCGTCTGGCGGACGACGACCCCGCTGCCCGGCTACACGGTCGGGCTCGACGGCAAGGCGGTGATCAGCGAGCTCGCCCTCACCCGGCTCTTCACCGCCGACGCGCGCTACACCGTGATCGCCCTGATCGGCGGGTTGGTGCTCGGTCTGTTGGCCGCCGTGCTGCTGCACCGCCGGGGCTGGTGGGTGGTCGTCTGGGCGGTCATCGGCCCGGTGCTCGCCGGCCTGGCGGCCTGGGGGGCCGGGATCGTCGGCGCCGTCCCGTTGCAGGAACGGCTGGCCGCGGCCACGGTCGGCCGCACCGAGCCGGTCGACCTGGCGCTGAACGCCCCGGTGGCGGTGCTGGCGTGGCCGTTCGCCGCGGTCCTGGTGGTGCTGCTGTGGAGTGCCTTCGCCCCGGAACCGGCCGGGTCGGGTCCCGCGGCCAGCCAGGACGCCGCCGGAGACGGGCCCCTCGCCGACAACGGGCCCCTCGGCGACAACGGGCCGGTCGCCGGGGACGGGTCAGTCGAGGGTCCGGATGGTGGCCACCCGGGCGCCGAGCAGCCCGACCAGGTCGCCGGGGGCGATCTCGAGCTTGAGTGAGCGCTTCCCGGCGGACACGAAGATCGTCTCCTGCGCCATCGCCGAGTCGTCCACGACGGTGAGCAGGGCCGTACGCTGCCCCAGCGGTGAGATCCCACCCACGACATAGCCGCTCGAGCGCTCGGCGAGGGCCGGATCGGCCATCTGGGCCTTCTTCGCCCCGACGCTGCGCGCCAGCGCCTTCAGATCCAGGTGATGGCTGACCGGGACCACCCCCACCACGAGCCGGCCGGGACAATCGGCGATCAGCGTCTTGAACACCCGGTCCGGGCTGACCCCCAGCTGCCGGGCCGACTCGGGGCCGATCTCGCCCGCGCCGTGCACGTCGGTCGCGTGCTCGTGCAGGACGTGCGGGATGCCGGCCCGGACCACCGCCTGCAGCGCGGGGGTGCCGGTCGCCTCGTGGGCCTTCTTCGCGTGCTTGGCCATGGTCGCCATCCTCCCACCGTCGACACCCCGGCGGGCATCATGCCCGGCTGGGATACTGGCGGTGACCGGAAGGGGAGTCGGATGGCGCCGCGTGTCCTGGTGGTGGACGACGAAGCCGCGATCCGTGACGTGTTGCGCGGGTATCTCGAGGCGTCCGCCTATGACGTGATCGAGGCGGGCGACGCCGCCACGGCGCTCGACCTGGCGCGCCGTCAGGAGCCGGCCGTGGTGCTGCTGGACCTCGGCCTGCCCGACCGCGACGGGCTCGAGGTGATGCGGGAACTCTCCGCCTCGACCGACGCGTACGTCCTGGTGGTGAGCGCCCGCGCCGAGGAACTGGACCGGCTGGTCGGACTGCGCCTGGGCGCGGACGACTACATCACCAAACCGTTCAGCCCCCGCGAGGTGGTGGCCCGGGTCGAGGCGGTGCTGCGCCGCGGCCGCCGCCGTCCGACGGGCGATGCCCATCCCGACAACGCCCACCACGAGGACCACCTGGAGGACGAGCGCCGCGAGTTCGAGGGGCTGGTGATCGACCGAGGGCGCCATGAGGTCCTGGTGGACGGCCGGGTGGTGGAGCTCAGCGCCCTCGACTTCGAGCTGCTGGCCGCACTGGGCGACGCGCCGGGACGGGTCTTCTCCCGCCGCCAGCTGCTGGAGCGCGTCTGGGGTGGGGACTTCTTCGGCGACGAACGGATCGTCGACGTCCATGTCCGGACGATCCGTGCTGCCCTGGGCGATGATCCGGCGTCTCCACGGTTCGTGGCGACCGTACGTGGTGTCGGCTACAAGTGTGTGGCGAGGCCGCGGTGAGACGCTTCTTCGACCGGTTGAGCACCCGCCTGCTGCTGTCCCATCTGGCGGTGGCCGTGGTCGGGGCCGGGGCGGCGTTCCTGGTCGTACGGCTGCTGGCACCGGCGGACTTCGCCCGGCGTGCCGGGGTCGGCGCCGGGGCGGGGGCGGGTTCGGTCAACGCCGGCCGGGGACGGGTGTTGCTGGCGGCGTTCGACGCGGCGATCAACCAGGCTCTTGTCATCGGCCTGGTGGCGGCGGTGGTCGTCGCGGCACTGCTGGCCTGGCTGATGGTGCGCAGGCTGCTGCGGCCGTTGGACCGGGTCCGTACGACGACCCGGGCGCTCGCCGGTGGCGACTACGCGACCCGGGTGTCGGTCCCCCGGGAGCTCGAGCTGGCCCGACTGGCCGAGGACATCAACGCCCTGGGCGGGGCGCTGCAGGAGTCCGAGGCGCGCCGGGTCCGGCTGATCGGTGAGGTTGCCCACGAGATGCGCACGCCCCTGACGGTGATCGACGGCTACGTCGAGGGGATGATCGACGGCGTTTTCACCCCGACACCGGCCCGGCTGACGGCGGTGGCGGAGGAGGCCCGGGTGCTGCGCCGCCTGGCCGAGGACCTCTCCGCGCTGTCGCGGGCCGAGGAAGGACGACTGTCCCTGGCTCCGACGGCCGTCGACCTGGCGGCGCTCGTCGCGGAGACAGCGCACCGGTTGCGCCCCCAGTTCGACGACGCCCGGGTGCACCTGGCCCTGGCACCGGTGCCACCGCTCACCGTGACGGTCGACCCCGACCGGATCGGCCAGGTCGTGACGAACCTGCTCGGCAATGCCCTGCGCGCGTGCTCGCCGGGCGACACGGTGACCCTCGGGGTCGGCGTCGAGGCCGGGCAGGCGGTCGTCACGGTGCAGGACACCGGCTGTGGCATCGCGCCGCAGGACCTGTCCCGGGTCTTCGAGCGGTTCTACCGGGTGCCCGCCACAGCGACCGGCACGCGGACCGGGACCGGCTCGGGGATCGGGCTGACCATCTCACGCAGC
The DNA here is from genome assembly GCF_034933565.1 of Raineyella sp. Classification (NCBI taxonomy): domain Bacteria; kingdom Bacillati; phylum Actinomycetota; class Actinomycetes; order Propionibacteriales; family Propionibacteriaceae; genus Raineyella; species Raineyella sp. The sequence goes on along the minus strand of NZ_JAYFNG010000006.1, from coordinate 98,264 downwards.
ATCGCCCGCGCCCACGGCGGGGATGTCGTGGCGACCTCACCCGGTGCCGGCCGAGGCGCGACCTTCCGCTTGATGCTGCCCCGGCGATGATGACCGGGCCTGGCGACCGGAGATGGCGATCGGGCCCTGACCGTTGCAGGCGCCCTGCCCGTCGGGCCCGAGAGCGGGGGTGCCGTCCGGGCCGGCGGTGAAGGCCGCCTCGTGATGCTGCGAGGCCGTCAGGAGATGGCCGTACAGCTGGTCCAGATCGGCGTTGTCCGACGTGTCGATCGTGGTCCGCAGGTCGGCGATGTCGGCCTGCTCCAGGTCCACGCCCACCTGGTAGGCAGCGCCCACGGAGGTCTGCGCCCGGGCGAGCCAGTCGTCGTGGAGCTTCTGGACGGTCCTGTTGTCGTACGTGCCGGTGGTCGCCGAGGGATGGGGGAGCTGGTAGCGGTCCAACAGTGCCAGCACCCGCTGCTCGTGACGTTGCTCGCTGCTCGCGATCCGGGTGAACGTCGTGGCGTCGGGGTACTTCGCGGCGATGGCGGTGTAGAGATCCTTCGCCATCCGTTCCTCGTCCGCCATCCGCAGCAGGTCGGCCTTCTCCTGGTCGGACAGCGGCGCGGTCGGCAGGACCGTGGTGCCGGCCCGGGGCGCGGTGGTGACCCGGGGTGCGGTGGTGGCCCGGGGTACAACGGTGGGCGGTGCCGCCGCGGCGGAGCCGGTGGCGGCGAGGGCGAGCCCTCCGCCCGCGACGGTGAGCGCGGCGATCGCGAGACCGGTGATGATGCCTGTGGTTCTCATCGGAGTCCTCCTGATACAGGTCCTGGTATGGGTTCCTGATTCCATGGCACCGCACCCGTGTGGAGGAGGTCGTGGGCCGATCGTGAAGGTTCCGTGAAGGTGTGGGATCCGGCGCCCGGATCTGGGCCGGTGTCGCGGCCCGCCTCGAGGCCCGCGTCGGTCCGGGGCGTACGGCCGTCGGGGCGGTTCAGCGCAGGACGGTGACGATCTCCACGAGCAGCGGGGCGATCAGCAACGCCGGCAGCAGGTTGGCCACCGGCACCTTCCGGGCGTTCAGGATGCGCAGCCCCAGCCCGACCAGGATCAGCCCGCCGACGGCGGACAGGGCCATCAGGTGGGCCTGCGGCAGCACGTCGCCGATCGCCCAGCCGGCAAGGGTCAGCAGCCCCTGCACGACCAGCACCACACCGGCCGAGGCCATCACACCGACCCCCAGGGTCGCGGCGAAGGCGATGGAGCTGAACCCGTCGAGCACGGCCTTCACGAGGAGCTGGTCCGGGCCGTGGCCCAGGCCCTCCATCAACGACCCGAGCACGGTCAGCGGGCCGACGCAGAACAGCAGGGAGGCACTGACGAAACCGTTGACGAAGCGGGTGGCGGCCGCCGACCCCGGCGCGCTCGATCCCGGTGCCACCGATCCCGGCGCGCTCGATCCCGGTGCCACCGATCCCGGCCCGCTCGGCCCTGGCGTACCGGTCCCTGGCGTGCTGTCCGCTCCCGGATCGGTCCGGTCCGGGACCAGGCGGGCCCGGACCCAGTGCCCGAAGGCGTCGAGCCGGTTCTCGAGGTCGAGCAGCGAGCCGATCACCCCGCCGATCAGCAGCCCGCCCAGCACGATCAGCACCGGGGCGGAGGGTCCGACGGCCTCGCGCAGGGCGGGGGACAGCACATCGGCGGCGGAGAGCGCACCGAGCAGCAGCGTGATCAGTCCGAGCGCATCGGTGACCGTACGTTGCGTACGTTCCGGGAACCGGGTGCCGATCCACAGGCCGAGGGAGGAGCCCACCAGGACGGTGACCACATTCGCGAGGGTGCCGAAACCGATGAACACGGACCGTAGACTAGCCGGGTGCTGAACATTGTCGATCTTCGTGACCAGGTGGACGCCGAGGTGGACTACACCACCATGGTGCCCCGCGCCCCCTTCGACGTGTCGGCAGCCCTCGACATCGTCGCGCCGGTCTGCCAGGACGTCGCGACCCAGGGTGTCGAGGCGCTGCAGCGGCTGTCGGAGAAGTTCGACCACGTGGTGCCGCAGCATTTCCGGGTCCCGGCCGAGGCGCTCCACCGGGCGCTCGAGGGTCTCGATCCGTTGGTCCGCCAGGCGTACGAGATCGCCATCGAACGGCGCCGGGTCGTCGCCTTCCAGGAACTCGGCCCCCAGCAGGTCGACGTCGAGGTGGCCACCGGCGCGGTGATCAGCCAGAAGATGATCCCGGTCAACCGGGTCGGCCTCTACGTCCCCGGCGGGCGGGCCCCGCTGGCCTCCTCGGTGATCCACAATGTCGTCCCGGCCCAGGTCGCCGGGGTGGCGCAGATCGCCGTCACGTCCCCGCCGCAGGCCGAGTTCGGCGGGCTGCCGCACCCGAACATCCTGGCCGTCTGCGCCCTGCTCGGCGTCGAGGAGGTCTACGCGGTGGGCGGCTCCCAGGCGGTGGCGATGTTCGCCTACGGCGTCGACGGCCTGTGCCGCCCGGTGGACATGATCTGCGGCCCGGGCAACATCTACGTCGCCGCGGCCAAGCGCTACGTCCAGGGCCGGGTCGGCATCGACTCCGAGGCCGGCCCGACCGAGATCGCCATCGTCGCCGACGACAGCGCGATCCCCAGCCACGTCGCCGCGGACATGGTCTCGCAGGCCGAGCACGACCCGATGGCCGGCTCGGTGCTGATCACCGACTCCGAGGAGCTCGCCCGGAAGGTCGATGTCGTCATCGCCGCGCAGGCCGCGCAGGCCCGGCACAGCGCGCGGATCCACGAGGCGCTCAAGGGGGAGCAGTCCGGCATCGTGCTGGTCCGCGACATGGAGCAGGCGCTGGCCGTCGCCGACGCGTACGCCGCCGAGCACCTCGAGATCCATACCCGTGACGCCGACGCGCTGGCCCAGCGGGTGACCAATGCCGGGGCGATCTTCATCGGCACCTGGTCACCGGTGTCGCTCGGTGACTACCTGGCCGGCTCGACCCACGTCCTGCCGACCGGCGGCGGGGCCAAGCACTCGTCGGGGCTGAACGTGAAGTCGTTCCTGCGGGCGGTGCACCTGATCCGCTACCAGCAGGGTGCGACCGACGCGGTGGCCAAGGACGTCATCGCCTTCGCCGAGTCCGAGGATCTGCCCTCGCACGGCAACGCCCTGCGGGTGCGGGTCGAGGATCCCGACGGGAGTCGCGCGTGAGCCCCGACCCGACGGCCCGGCCGGCCGGGCGGGCGGCGGCCGACGTCCGGCTCGCCGACCTGCCGCTGCGCCCGGAGCTGGTGGGGGAGGAGCCGTACGGCGCGCCCCAGCTCGATGTGCCGGTGTGCCTCAACGTCAACGAGAACCCCTACCCGCCGAGCGCCGAGGTACTGGCCGAGATCGCCGACGCGGTGAGCGCCGCCGCCGGGTCGATGAACCGCTACCCGGACCGGGAGGCGATCGGCCTGCGGACCGGGTTGGCCGCCTACCTCAACCGCGGCGGCTACGCCCTGACGGTCGACAACATCTGGGCGGCCAACGGCTCGAACGAGGTGATGGTCCAGCTGATGCAGGCCTTCGCCGGCCCGGACCGGGTGGTGATGTCGTTCCCGCCGACGTACTCGATGTACCCGGAGTACGCCCGCGACACCCACAGCCGCTACGTGACGGTGCCGCGCCGTGCCGACTTCACCCTCGACCTGGCCGAGACGCTGCGCCGGATCAAGCTGGAGCGCCCCGACCTGATCATCGTCTGCTCGCCGAACAACCCGACCGGCACCAGCACCGACCTGTCGGTGATCCGTACGTTGTGCGAGGCCACCGACGGGATCGTGGTGGCCGACGAGGCCTACCAGGAGTTCGCCCGGGCCGGCACCCGCTCAGCGCTGGATCTGCTGCCCGACCACCCCAACCTGGTGGTCAGCCGGACCATGTCCAAGGCCTTCGCCTTCGCCGGCGGCCGGCTCGGCTACCTGGCCGCGGCCCCGGCCGTCGTCGACGCCTGCCGGATCGTCCGGCTGCCGTACCATCTGTCGGCGATCACCCAGGCGGTGGCGAGGGTCGCCCTCGACCACGCCGACGACATGCTGTCGCGGGTCGACGACCTGCGCCGCGAGCGTGACGATCTGGTCAGCTGGCTGGGGGAGCAGGGGCTGGCGACGGCGCCGACCGACGCGAATTTCGTGCTGTTCGGCCGGTTCGTCGACCGGCACGCCGTCTTCCGCGGGCTGCTGGACCGGGGGGTGCTGATCCGCGAGGTCGGCCCGGAGGGCTGGCTGCGGGTGAGCGCGGGGACGCCGGGGGAGATGGCCGCCTTCCGCACCGCGCTGCTGGAGGTCCTGCCGGACTGTCCGCGGATGACCGAGGCGCCGACGGACGTCCCCGCTGACACACCGGACCCGGCGGATGCCGCCGCCGAGACACCGGCTCCGGCCGGCGAGGAGTGACGATGAGCAGTCGGATCGCCGAGATCAGCCGGGAGACCGCCGAGTCCGCCGTCCTCGTCCGGATCGACCTCGACGGTCGGGGCCGCACGCAGATCAGCACCGGGGTGCCGTTCTACGACCACATGCTCACCGCGCTGGGCAAGCACGGGCTGTTCGACCTGACCGTCCGCACCACGGGCGACGTGGAGGTGGACGCCCACCACAGCGTCGAGGACACCGCGATCGTGCTCGGGCAGGCGTTCCTCCGCGCGCTGGGCGACAAGAAGGGCATCCGGCGGTTCGCCGACGCGTACGTCCCGCTGGACGAGGCGCTGGCCCACGCGGTCGTCGACGTGTCCGGCCGGCCCTACGCCGTGGTCAGCGGAGAGCCGGACGGCCAGGCGTACGCGCTGATCGGCGGCGGGAACGGCGCGGTGCCGTACGCCGGGTCGATGACCCGCCACGTGCTGGAGACGTTCGCGGCGAACGCGCAGATCTGCCTGCACCTGCGGCTGCTCGCCGGCCGCGACCCGCACCACATCGTCGAGGCGCAGTTCAAGGCGCTGGCCCGCGCCCTGCGTGATGCGGTGGCGCTCGATCCGCGGGTGGAGGGCGTGCCGTCCACCAAGGGGGCGCTGTGAACGGGACACGCCCGACGGTGGCACTGCTGGACTACGGCTCGGGCAACGTCCGCTCGGCGTTCCGGGCCCTGGCGGCGAACGGTGCCGAGGTCACGCTGACCGCCGACCGCGACACCTGCCTGGCGGCCGACGGGCTGGTGGTGCCCGGTGTGGGCGCCTTCGCCGCCTGCATGGGCGGGCTGCGCGCCGTCGGCGGCGATGAGGTGATCCGGGCCCGGGCAGACGCGGGCCGGCCGGTGCTGGGCATCTGTGTCGGCCACCAGATCCTCTTCGACTCCGGCGTCGAGCACGGGCATGACAGTGCCGGGGTCGGGGTGCTGCCCGGCGTCGTGGAACGGCTGGCCGCCAAGCGCCTGCCGCACATGGGCTGGAACACCGTGGAGCCGGCCGAGGGAAGTGTCCTGTTCGCCGGGGTCGAGGACGCCTGGTTCTACTTCGTGCACTCGTACGGCGTGCACGCGGGTGAGGCCCTGGTGGGCCTGCCGGGGGTCCGGGTCACGTACGCCACCCACGAGTCCGACCGCTTCGTCGCCGCCGTGGAGGCGGGGCCGATCTGCTCGACGCAGTTCCACCCGGAGAAGTCCGGAGAGGCGGGGGCGCACCTGCTGCGCAACTGGCTGGGGAGCCTGCCGGTCGGCTGACAAGGGCCCGCGTCACCACGGGAGGTCGGCGGAGCAGCCTCGCTCATCGGCTTGGTCAGGGAGATCTTGCGGCCGCTCTTTCTTGGTCTGCCTTCCGGATCCGCCATTGCCAGCACCTGCTCACCGCTCGCGACTGAGGGTATGCCTATTGTCGTTGAGGTAGTTGATCCACCCGTAGCTCCTGCGCGCGGACGGCCAGCTGGGTTCGCGACCGGCAGTCCATCTTCGTGAGGATGCGTGACACGTACGTCTTGACCGTGGCCTCGGTGAGACCGAGATGCCTGGCAATTTCGCGATTCGACGCTCCCGCCGCCACCTCGGCGACGACCTCACGATCACGCTCACTCAGCCCGTGGGCACCGCGCGGAGCCGGCGGGCGACGGCGGGACGGGAAGCTCCTTATCACCTCGGCGGCTTCGGGGGAGAGCACGCTCAGTCCGGCGGCCGCGAGGTGAACCGCTCGGGTGAGCTGTGCTGGGGAGGCGGACTTGAGCAGATGGCCCGAGGCACCGGCCTCCAGTGCCGCAAGGACATCCCGGTCGGTGTCGTACGAGGTCAGGACCAGGATGGGGAGGCGAGGGTTCCCCTGACGGATCGCCCGGGTGGCGGCGAATCCGTCCATCACCGGCATCCGGAGGTCCATCAGGATCACATCCAGTTCGTGCTCGGCCACAAAGCGCACCGCGTTGACACCGTCGCAGGCCTCACCCGCCACGGTCATGCCTGGTTCTGCGGAGAGAATGTCGACGAGTGACCGTCGGGTCAGCGCATCATCGTCGGCGATGAGGATTCTGATGGTGCCCACTACCCCATGCCTTTTCCGGGCGAATCGGCGGGTGCTGCGGGAACGGTCACACGAGTCTCCCAGGCTCCACCGTCGGGGTGGCTTCGCAGCCCCCCCGCCCGCTCGGCGAAGGCGGGCCCGGGTGATTCCCAGTCCGATGTGTCCGTGTCGATTTCCGGGTGGTGCGGGTCCGAGAACTCCGTTACGGACCTCGCACCGCAGGGTTCCACCATCGCTGAATGCAGCGACCGTCACCGGTTGGTCGTGGTCTGCGTGGGCCATGACGTTGGCGACAGCCTCGGACACGGCATCGGCGAAGACCTGTGCACGGAGCGCATCCACGGCGACGAGCTCGCCTGCACAGTGGAGACGGGCGTCGAAGCCGTCGCCGCGCAGCGCAGCCAGCGCGGCCTCAAGAACGACCTCCGGTCGCGGGGCGGGTCCGCGCAGAGCCCCCAGTCCCTCGTCGGCATGGAGCACCTCCAGCAGCCTCCGCTGGTCGGCCACCGCGGCACGGCAGGTCTCGGCGATGAACTGCAGGTCATCGAGAGTCTGGTCGGAGGCGTCACCACGACGTCGTGCGCCATCGGCCCGCCGCACCGCTCGGTCCGTGGCCCGCACAATCGTGTCATGGAGATGGCGCGCCATCTGTGCACGTTCGTCGCGCATGGCCGCCGCGTGAGCTCGTGCATCTCGCTGCCGAATCACGTGCGCACGGCGGATCCCCATCCCGATCGCCATGGCAACGCCGAAGACGATTGTCCAGAACGCGATCGCTTGCAGCACCTCGGCGGTGGATCTCGCCTGGCTGAGGCTCAGGCCCAGCAGCACCGCGTAGTAGAGCAGGCCGGAGCTCATTCCGACCGCCATCGAGCCGAAGGCGAGGAGAGCCATGGTTCCCAGCGCGAAAGCGAGGACGGACAGACCAATAGCGCCGGGCAAGATGACGGCCACGGCGACACAGCACGCAACCAGTGCGCCCGCGCCGACCCTGGGATGGACGATCGACATCCCTCCCGCGAGGCTCAGGCCGAGCTCCAACGCGGTGGCGGCCGGGTCATCGACAAACGGCGGCAGAAAGGGCAATGAACTCAGTCCGAGGATTGTGGCAACCGCGACTCCCCATCCGGCCCGGGCCCAAAGCCTCGTTGGCATCTCCCCCATGGGCGGAGTTTAACGCACGTGATGTGCCGGTGCGGACGGACGGGTCCACCATCGTTGACTCAATGTCAACTAGTGAGGACTCGCACTGCGGAGGCGACGGCAGATAGCATCCAATCAGGGATGGCTGAACGGCCGTCGAAAGAAATTCAGGAGGCGATATCGTTAATGCACTTTTCGTTCTGTTTGTGTTGACTGGGGCTGTCTCCTCCGGGGGTGCCGGCGTGAGCCACTAATCGAATCGCAATGGCAATCGCTACATCCGTTGCAGCCGTCGGCATCGCAGTGGGAGGTGCGGCCGCGGCCAACGCAGATGTCGTTTCGCGAGTCTCCTGATTTCTGGGAGCGGGTGCCGGCATTCACAAGACGGAGTCGGCATCCACTGTCGATCTGATCACTGATCTGCGTGGGCGGAGGGGGTGCGGGGTGCGCAACAATCTTGTACTCGGGACGGCGCTGTTCTGGATGGCGACAGGGCTGCTTTCAATGACGCTTCTCCTGTCGACGGCGATGTTCCTGACCGACGAAGATCGCTATGGTTCCGAAGGAATAACGCGTGCGGTGGCTCTTTACTCACTTCCGGGTCAAGTTTCGCTCCATGAGGTCACCACGGCGCTGGACACGGTGGCTCATGCGGAACGAGTCAACATTTACAAAGATTGGCCCTCGGCAGAGAACGGCGTTCGGACCACCGATCATTTTGTGTTCGCCGGGGATCCCGGATCGATCATCGGGGACGTCCGGAGTCACACCTTCCCGTCGTTCGGTGGCAGGTACACCGGACATCTCTATCCGGGAGATGCCATCGAGCGCGATCAGCTGTTGGGGGTCTTCGGCGTTGACGGCACCGCGCAACAGGTGCGGATCGTCATGGACGCGCTTGCCGCTCTCGGGGTCGATGTCAGGTCGGTGTCCTCCTCGCCGGCCGTCGTGAGGTGGCCGGTGTCTCTGGTCGGGAGCCCTTGGGCGGTGCGGTGATGATCGCGTGGGCGACGGTGGTCCTCGCCGCCGCGAATCTGCTCAGCACACGTCTTGCGGTCGTCGGCGTTCGATTGTCGGCCGGTATGTCGGCGGCCAAGGTCGTGGGCAGGGAGGTCGGCGCTGTGCTCGGCCCCGCACTGGTGGCGGGGCTGGTCCCCTCTGTCGCGCTGTTGGGCTATTCGTTGGTCTGGGCGGGGGGATATCGGTGGGCGTCGATCGTCACGATCTCGGCGGTGCACGTCCTGATCCAGGTCAGCGCCGTGATAGCCGCATCGGCACTCATCGGGTTGGGTGTACAAGGCCTCTCGATCGGTCGTATTGTGACCGGAAAGCGCCCGGTAGCGCTGCTGGCGGGCCTTGCGGTCATCGCCGTTGTGGGGACGACCATCATCGCGTCGGCAGGAGCCACGCAAGCGGTCGAGCGTTCGAAGGATCGCCAGCTGGAACGGCAGGCGGAATCCTACCGTGCAGCACACCCCGACCTGGTGTTCACCTACACGACATACGCGGTCGTCAGTGATGATGCTGAGCGGGTGAACGCGGGGCTGGCGGACACCTACCGGCAGGCGGAGTCGACCGACGGAGCACTCTTCACTGATGTCACCGGGGCAGCCGAGGTGGGTGGGTTCGAAGAGAAGCACCGACCGACCGCAATGGTTGCCAACACCGCTTTTCTGGACTCGTTGGATGCTGCTGACGTGGGTCTTCGTCACGGCGTCGAGGAAGCCACCCGACCGGCGGGGGGCGTCGCTCTCCTCATTCCATCCCATCGCAGCGGCGAGCGAGCGGAGATCATGTCGCGCACCCACGAGTGGCTGTCATTCGAAGCATCGCTGCGAGACCCCGCCGATCGTGTCACTCCCCAGCTCACGGTGCTGGATGACGTCGATCTCGGTGTGGTGCCCAGACTCGACTACAACAACTCCTCGGAGACCTCCGCTTCGGGGTCTTCGATGTACCTGGTCGATCCGGTGATGGTCGTGACCGACGCTCGGGGCGGGTTGTTCGAGGATCATTTCTATGCGGGTCGCGGCGTCTTCTTCGATCGGGATTCCCTGGTCAGCCTGCTGGACCGGAACGGGGTCTCGGGAGCCGCCGACATCGAGAGTGTTGCGGACGCATCTGAGCTCTATCGGGTCAACAGGGAAGCCGATTATCGGGCCGTCATCATCGGCGTGGTAGTGGTGGTGGTCGTGCTCGCGATGTCCCTGCTGATCCTGTCCGCCAGCTACCTGCTGCGGAATCGGACGGCGATCTTCCTGCAGTGGACGACAGGCCGCAGCTATCTGGGAATCCACTGGCACTATCTGACCCTGACAATCTGTCTGGTCGTCGTGCCGGCTGCGGCGTACCTCCTGACGACAGACCTCGGGTTGGCGACCTCGGCAGGGATCGTGTGCGTCGGTGGCGCTCTCGCGCTGGTGGCGGTGACGACGGCTCTCCTGCTGCTCGGCAGGCAGGAGCGGCGAGAGGCCCTGGTGATCTCATGACGCAACGCGAGGCGGATGTGACGCAGCCGACGGTTCCCCGCGCGCCGGGTGGAGCATCGGGTAGCCGAGAAGGCGACAGCGGGACGGCTGGCGTGGGCATCACGGGCCGCGATCTCGAGTTCGCGTACCCGGGGCGTGTCCTGTGGAGCGACCTGGATGTGGAGATCGAGCCGGGCACGGTGACAGCCGTGTGTGGCCAGAGTGGTGCAGGCAAGACCACCTTTCTGCAGTGCCTCGGCAGCCTCGAGAAGATGACCGGCGGCGAATTGGTCGTCTGCGGTGCCGACATGGCCACATTGCGAGGCGGCAGTCGTCGGCGGTTCCTTCGGAGGACCGTCGGGTTTCTGTTCCAGAACTTCGGATTGGTGGCGTCCTGGTCGGTCCGCAAGAATCTCCAGGTCGGTGGTGTCCGACTCTCGCGGGACCACAGCGATCTCGAGGAGGTCTTCGATCGTTTCGGTCTGCCGATCGCACTGTTGTCCACACCCGCCTCTCGCCTGAGTGGTGGCGAGCAACAGCGGGTCGCGCTCATCCGGCTGGCGCTGCGGCAGCCACACGTACTCCTCATGGACGAGCCGACGTCCGCGTTGGATGACGAGAACACAACGCGATTGAACGACTTCGTGACGGATCACTGCCGCAGTGGGGGCATCGCGGTGATCGCCACCCACGATGCACGGGTCATCGGGCGTGCCGAACACCTCATCCACCTCTGACCGGGGCATCCCGGCCTCGGGCCCGGGCCTGGTTGCCGCCGGTCACTGGCTGTGCGGTCGGGTAGGCTCACGGTCCGTGAAGCCTTTGGAACTTCTTCCCGCCGTCGACGTCCGCCACGGACAGGCTGTCCAGCTGGTCCAGGGGATCGCCGGCACCGACAAGCGGTTCGGCGATCCTGTCGCCGCGGCCACCCGGTGGCAGGACGCGGGGTCGGAGTGGCTGCACCTGGTGGACCTCGACGCCGCGTTCGGCGAGGGGGACAATGCCGACGTCCTGGCCGAGGTCGTCCGCTCGGTCGACATGAAGGTGGAGATGTCCGGCGGCATCCGCGACGACGCCTCGTTGGAGCGGGCGCTGTCCACCGGCTGCACCCGGGTCAACATCGGCACCGCCGCCCTGGAGAAGCCGGAGTGGTGCGCCGAGGTCATCCGCACCTATGGCGACAAGGTGGCGATCGGTCTGGACGTGAAGGGTGATCGGCTCGCCGCGCGCGGCTGGACCCGTGAGGGTGGCAACGTCTTCGAGGTGCTGGAGCGGCTCGACAAGGCGGGCTGCCGACGCTACGTGGTGACCGACGTCCGCTCCGACGGCATGCTGTCCGGCCCGAACCTGGAGCTGCTCGGGGCGATCTGCGCCCGCACCGAGTCCCCGGTCGTCGCCTCCGGTGGTGTCTCGAGCCTGGAGGACCTGCGCCAGCTGGCCGGTCTGGTCTCCATCGGCGTCGAGGGTGTCATCGTCGGCACTGCGCTCTACCTGGGCAACTTCACGGTCGAGGACGCCCTCGATCTCACCCGCAGCATCTCGGCCGCCCTCGAGCAGTAGGACTGACGCGTTGACGATTTCCACCGACACCCCTGAGGTCGTCGGGCCGCCGCCGCTGGGCGGGCGCCTGCGTGACCTGCTGGCGGGCAAGAAGATCGTGATGACCGGTGCGACCGGCTTCATCGGGGAGCAGCTGCTCTGGAAGATCCTCACCGAGCTGCCCGACACCACCCCGGCCGTCCTGGTCCGCCGCAAGGGCTCCGCCTCGGCCCGTGACCGGGTGATCACCCTGGTCGGCAAGCCGATCTTCCGGCCCCTGGTCACAGCGGCCGGCGGCAAGGCCGAGCTCGTCGACTCCCGGATCGAGGTGATCGAGGGCGACCTGCCGAACGTCCCCCCGCTGCCGCGCGACCTGGACGTGGTGCTGCACTGCGCCGGTGACGTCTCCTTCGACCCGCCGATCGACAAGGCGTTCGCCACCAACACCGTCGGCACCCGCGCGCTGATGGATGCGATGCTGGCCGCGGTGACCGCCGAGGACGGCACCCTGGCGAAGGTGCCGCACTACGTGCACGTGTCCACCGCGTACACCGCGGGCCGTCGCCGCGGGATGATCCCCGAGGCCCAGCACGTCCACGACATCGACTACGACACCGAGACCCGGTGGGGGCTCAAGCTCAAGGAGACCATCGAGCTCGAGTCGCGTACGCCCGAGCGGCTCACCCGGCTGCGCCGCCAGGCCGAGCGGGTGCACCGCAAGGCCGGTTACCTCACCACCGCCCGCGACACCGAGCAGCGCCGCCGCGACTGGGTGCACGACAAGCTGGTGGAGGCCGGCACCGAACGGGCCCGCTCGCTCGGCTGGACGGACTGCTACACCTTCACCAAGGCCCTCGGGGAGCGCGTCGTCGCCGACGTGGGCGGTCGGATCATGGTCTCGGTGGTGCGGCCCGCGATCGTGGAGTCCTCGCTGAAGTATCCGTACCCCGGGTGGATCGAGGGCTTCAAGATGGCCGACCCGATCATCCTGGCGTACGGCAAGGGCAACATGCCCGAGCTGCCGGCCTCGCCGGACTCGGTGATCGACATCGTGCCGTGCGACATGGTCGTCAACGCCACCCTTGCGGTGTGTGCCACCCGGCCACAGATCGGCCGGCCGGTCTTCTACCATGTCAACTCCGGCGCGCGGAACCCGCTGACCTTCGCCGACCTGTACGACCACGTCCGTACGTACTTCCTCGAGCAGCCGCTCAACCCGGGCGGCCGCGGCGCAGCCCACCTGCCGACCTGGAGCTTCCCCGGCGCGCAGCGGGTCGACCAGCTGCTCAACACCTCGACGAAGGCCTACCAGTTCGCCGACATGGCCCTCAAGGTCGCGCCGCGGGTGGAGATCTTCCGCCGACTGGCCCGCGACCTCGACAAGGGCGGCGAACAGATCGCCTTCCTGCGCCGCTACCTCACCATCTACGGGGAGTACCTGCGCTCCGAGGTCACCTACCTCGACGACAACACCCTGGCCCTGCACAACCAGCTCGACCCCGATGACGTCGAGGCGTTCGCCTTCGATTCCTCGGTGTACGACTGGAAGGACTACATCGAGGGCATCCACTGCCCGGCGGTGACCAAGCCGGTGCGTCGGATGGAGGAGCTCAAGCGGCGCCGCAAGGCTCGGCCGGCCACCTACCGCGAGCTCGCTCCGGCGAAGGAGCCCGGCACCGTCCTGGCTGCCTTCGACCTGGACGGCACCGTGCTCAACTCCGATGTCGTCCGCAGCTACCTGTGGGCCCGGCTGCCCGAGCTGGACCGGTGGGGCCGTGCCCGGGAGGTCGCCGCGCTGATCCGCGACCTGCCCGGCTACCTGTGGACCGAGAACCGCGACCGGGGAGCCTTCCTGCGGGCGCTCTACCGCCGCTACCGCGGTGCGGACCTGTCGGCGCTGGAGGACTTCGTCGACCGCGAGCTCACCGAGGTGATCATGGACCGGCTCGCCCCCGAGGCGATCCGCCGGGTCCGCGAGCACCGCGAGGCCGGGCACGTGACGGTCCTGCTCACCGGCACGATCCGGCCGTTCACCCGGCCGCTGACGCCGTTGTTCGACGAGATCGTCGCGGCGGACCTGGCCACCGATGCACAGGGCCGCTGCACCGGCTACCTGACCGGCCCGCCGCTGGTGGGGGAGTCCCGCCCGGCCTGGCTGCGGTACTACGCGGCGACCCACGACATCGACCTGTCGGCCAGCTATGCGTACGCCGACTCACACGCCGACGAGTCGATGCTGCGCGCGGTCGGCAACCCGGTGGCGGTCAACCCGGACGTCCCGCTGATGCGGGTCGCCCAGGCCGACCACTGGTCCATCGTGGAATGGAGCTCCCACAGCGCCGGGAGCCGCAACCGGCCGCGCGGCCGATAGACGAGGAGAACGCAAACATGTCACGACCGGGATTCATCCTCGAGGTCGAGAAGCGGACCCCCGCCCTGCTGATCGGTGACGGCGGCGCCGGCCGACTGGCGCCGCTGCCGCTCGGCACCCAGGTGGTGTACCCGAACGAGTACGACACGGCCATCCTGGACGTCGACCAGGCGATCGGCGACGCGCTGCGCAGCCCGCGCGACTCGGCCCCGCTGGCCGACCTGCTCGGCCCCGACCGCCGGCTGACCGTCGTCGTCACCGGCCTGGCCGTGGCCCCGATGGCGCACGACATCCGTGGCCGGCTCCTCGAGCAGGTGCTCGAGGTGGCCGCCGCCCGGCAGGTGAACGACGTCCGGGTCCTGGTCGCCGTCGGCGCCGGCCGCCGGCTGACCGGCGCCGAACTGGTCGCCGTGCTGGGCCAGCGCGTCGTCGACGCCCTCGGACCGGACGGCCTGGTGCTGCAGCACGACCTCGCGGACCCGGCCGGCGCCGCCGACCTCGGGCCGACCACCGCCGGTGAGCCGGTGCTGGTCAACCGGCGGCTCGCCGAGTCCGACGTCGTGGTGACGGTGAACGTCGCCCGGGAGGCCGCCGACGCTGGCGCCGGGTTCCTCGCCGACGGCGTGGTCGCCCTCGCCACCCTGGACGCCTGCCACGGCTTCGGCGCCGTCGACGGCGCCTCGGACCGGGTCGCCGCCGTGCTCGCGGACAAGCTGCCGCTGTTCGCCATCGACGTGGTCACCGACCAGGCCGACATCGCCCCTGCCTTCGACTACCTGGGCCGCCGGGAGTGGGAGTGGAGCGTACGCCAGCGGATGGCACTCGGTCTCGCCCGCCGGGCCCAGGGAGTGGCCCACGAACGGCTGCACCGGGCGATGTGGGAGGCCGGCCAGGCCCGTCGGACCGCGGCGATCACCGCCGGTGACCCGGTCCGGGTGGCCGGGGCGACCCGGCGGGTGCTGGCCGACCAGCAGGTCGTCCAGCTGCCCGCGCCGGTCGACGTGCTGATCACCGGGGTGGCCGGCCGCACCCGGTACAACGCCGGGACGACGGTGGACCCGATCACCGCGGCGTGGTCAGCACTGCGTGGCCTGCACCGGCCCGGTGCTCCGGTGCGCCAGGGCGGAGCGGTGATCGTCTGCCACCCGTTGCGCCAGGACTTCTCCAGCACCGAACAGCAGGCCGCAGGCGACTTCTTCGCCCAGGTGCTCACCCGGACCACCGACCCGGCGGTCATCAACACCGAACACGAGCGCAGGTTCGCCGAGGACGAGTGGTACGGCCACGTCCACCGCGACCAGCACGCGTACGCGGGTATCCTGCCGGTGTACCAGTGGTACGCGATCTCCCGTGCCCGGGCCCACTGCGGCGACATCGTCTGGGTCGGCGCGGACCGGGACAGCGCGGCCCGGATGGGGATGCGCGCGGCGACGACGCTCGCCGACGCGCTGGAGATCGTCGCGAACCGGATCGGCCCGGACCCGCAGGTGGCCTACCTGCACGCCGGGGCGACCATGGTGACGGATGTCGTGGAAGGCCGCGTCCCGCAGGGACGCGTCGAGGAAGGACGGGGGTGACACAGCTGTGAGCGAGGCAACTGTCCGTGACATCGCCGGAGGGCGGGTGCCCGACCCCGGTGGGGAGCCCGCTGCCGCCGCCGGGTGGACCGACAGGTTCACCGGCCGGACGGCACCGGCCGTCGAGAGCGGCGCCGCACCGTGGCGCCGCCGCTGGGCGCAGTCCGCGTCCGCCACCCCCGAACACCCCCGCATCTGGGGCTGACGCCCCGGGACGTACGAACGACAGGAGTCACCCATGAGTGGGCATTCCAAGTGGGCCACCACGAAGCACAAGAAGGCCGTCATCGATGCCAAGCGCGGCAAGCTCTTCGCCAAGCTGATCAAGAACATCGAGGTCGCAGCCCGCGTCGGCGGCGGTGACCCGGCCGGCAACCCGACCCTCTACGACGCCATCCAGAAGGCGAAGAAGTCGTCGGTGCCCAACGACAACATCGACCGCGCCGTCAAGCGCGGCTCCGGTGAGGGCAGCGAGGCGGTCAACTACGAGACGATCATGTACGAGGCGTACGGCCCGGCCGGCATCGCCCTGCTGATCGAGTGCCTGACCGACAACCGCAACCGCGCCGCCTCCGACGTCCGGGTGGCGATCACCCGCAACGGCGGCACCGTCGCCGACCCCGGCTCGACCTCGCGGATGTTCCAGCGCAAGGGCGTCGTCTCGGTCGCCAAGAAGCAGGACGGCAAGGAGATCACCGAGGACGACCTGCTCGAGGCCACCCTCGAGGCCGATCCCGAGGACGTCCAGGACGGCGGTGAGGCGTTCCGCGTGATCAGCGACCCGAACGCCGTGGTCGACGTCCGCAAGGCCGTCCAGGCCGCCGGGCTGGACTACGACTCCGCCGAGGTGGAGTTCGTGCCGGACTTCACCCAGCAGGTCAACCTGGAGACCTTCGAGAAGGTCGAGAAGCTCGTCGACGCCATCGACGACCTGGACGACGTCCAGAACGTCTACGGCAACTACGAGCCCGACGCCGAGGCCCTCGCCTCCCTCTCCGAGGACTGAGGCCCGGCCACAGCGTGCGAGTCCTCGGCATCGACCCGGGCCTGACCCGGTGCGGCTTCGGCGTCGTCGACGGCGACCGGTCCCGCCGGTGCACCCTGGTCGACGTCGGGGTCTTCCGTACGCCCACCGACCTCGACACGGCGCGCCGGCTGGTGCGGCTCGAGGCCGACCTCGAAGCGAAGCTGCGGGAGCACCGCCCCGACGTGGTGGCGATCGAACAGGTCTTCGCCCAGCACAACAGCCCGACGGTGATCGGCACCGCCCAGGCAGCCGGCATCGCCATGCTGGTCGGCGCCCGGCACGGGCTGCCGGTGCGGCTGCACACCCCCTCGGAGGTGAAGGCGGCCGTCACCGGGTCGGGCCGGGCGGACAAGAAGCAGGTCGGCACGATGGTGACCCGGATCCTCGGTCTCGCCGAGATGCCGCGTCCCGCCGATGCCGCCGACGCCGTCGCCCTGGCGGTCTGCCACGTCTGGCGGACCAGTCTGGAGGCGTACGGTGTCGAGGCCAACGGGTTGGGCACCAACAACCCTGAGGCGAACGCTCCCGGGGACCGCCTCGGGGCCGTCGGCACTGCGCCGGCGCCGGCCAACCGCTGGCAGCAGGCCATCGCTGCCCACCGGTCCGGCCGCCCCTCGACCTGGAAGGAAACCCCGCGGTGATCGCCCATCTGACCGGGACCGTGACCGCGGTCCGGCCCACGTCGGCCGTCCTCGACATCGGCGGCCTGGGGCTCGAGGTGCAGTGCACCGCGCGGGCCCTGGCCGGGCTGCGCCCGGGGGAGTCCGGCCACGTCGAGACCTCCCTCCAGGTGCGCCAGGAGGTGTTCACCCTGTTCGGGTTCGTCGACCCGGTCGAGCGGGAGGCCTTCGAGATGCTGCTCGGGGTCAACTCCGTCGGACCGAAGCTCGCCCTGGCGATCCTGTCGCTGCTCGAACCGGCCGCACTGGTCGCGGCGATCCGGGCCGAGGACCTGCACATGCTGACCAAGGTCCCCGGGGTGGGCAAGAAGTCCGCCGAGCGGATCCTCGTCGAGCTCAAGGACAAGGTCGTCCGGCTCGGCCTGGAGGCGACCCCCGGCGCCCCGGTCGAGGTCGGGTCCGAGCGACCGTTGTGGCGCGAACAGGTCTCCAGTGGCCTGCAGGGGCTGGGCTGGCCCGCCAAGGACGCCGAGGCGGCCTGCGACACGGTCGAGCCCCTGGTCGCCGAGGACCCGTCGGTCGGCGTGGCACAGTTGATGCGGGCCGCGTTGCGCTCGCTGGCCAAGTGAGGGCCCACCCGCTGCGGGCGGGCGACGAAGGGGAGATGGTGACGGCGTGACCGATCGCGGACCGATCGACCCGTACGCGTCCCCCGAGGAGAGCGCCGTCGAGGCGGCGTTGCGCCCGGCCCGGCTGCAGGACTTCGAGGGCCAGCCCCGGGTGAGTGCCCAGCTCGGCCTCGTCCTGGCCGCCGCCCGCCAGCGCGGCACCACCCCCGACCACGTCCTGCTCTCCGGGCCACCCGGACTGGGCAAGACCACCCTCGCCCTGATCATCGCCGCCGAGATGGGGGTGCCGCTGCGGATCTCCTCCGGCCCGGCGATCCAGCACGCCGGCGATCTGGCCGCGATCCTGTCCGGACTGGTCGAGGGCGAGGTCTTCTTCCTCGACGAGATCCACCGGATGTCGAAGCCGGCCGAGGAGATGCTCTACCTGGCGATGGAGGACTACCGGGTCGACGTCGTCGTCGGCAAGGGGCCCGGGGCCACCGCTATCCCGATCGAGATCCCGCACTTCACCCTGGTCGGCGCCACCACCCGGGCGGGCCTGCTGCCCGGGCCGCTGCGCGACCGGTTCGGGATGACCGCACAGCTGGAGTACTACGGCCCCGAAGCACTGGAGCACATCGTCCAGCGCTCCGCCCGGGTGCTCGACGTCCCGGTGGAGGCCGACGCCGGCACCGAGATCGCCCGCCGCTCCCGTGGCACGCCCCGGATCGCCAACCGGCTGCTGCGCCGGGTGCGCGACTACGCCGAGGTGCACGGGGACGGCATCGTCGACCGCCGGATCGCCCGGGCCGCGCTCGACCTCTACGAGGTCGACGAGCTGGGCCTCGACCGCCTCGACCGCGGTGTCCTGTCGGCCCTCTGCGAGCGTTTCGGGGGTGGCCCGGTGGGCCTGTCCACCCTGGCGATCGCGGTGGGGGAGGAGCCCGACACCGTCGAGGAGGTGGCCGAGCCGTTCCTCGTCCGCCTCGGCTTCATGATGCGTACGCCGCGCGGTCGGGTCGCCACGCCGGCCGCATTCGCCCACCTGGGTCTGGGGGGCCCGGGCGAGGACAACGGTGTGCCCGCGCTCTGGGACTAGACTCGCCCCGACCACCCCGGACCCCGACCACCCCGGATCCCCGACCAGGAGAACTGAGACACATGTTCAACGGCTCTACCACGAGCACCCTGCTGATGATCGTGCTCTTCGTCGCCCTCGGCTACTTCATGCTGGTGCGCCCCGGGCGTACGCAGGCGAAGAAGCAGGCCGAGCTGATGAAGGAGCTCGCCCCTGGTGCCCGGGTCCAGACCCAGATCGGCGTGTACGGCACCCTGGTCGAGATGGGCGAGGTCCAGGCCCGCGTCGAGATCGCCCCCGGCGTCGTCATCACCGTCGACAAGCGACTGATCTCCGGGATCACCCCGCGCAGCCGCGACGAGTTCCACACCTACCCCGAGGACGAGGACGCCGAGGGGACCCCCGAGGACGCGTCGGCCGGCACCCCGACCGAGGCGCCGACCGCTGCCGAGCAGGCCGAGGACGCCACCGACACCGAGGGCACCGAGGGCACCGAGGGCAGCACCGGCACCGCCGAGGAGCACCGCGCCGAGGGTGACGAGGACCGGCCCGGCCCCGACACCCGGAACGCCTGAGCCGCTCCGCGATGGCGACGAAGTCCGTACGCTCCGCCCAACCGGTCCACCCCTGGCGGCCGCTCCTGGTCATCATCCTGGTGATCGTCGCCGTCTTCGGCACCATGGCCGGGATGAACACCTGGCTGCCCAAGCTGGGCCTCGATCTGCGCGGTGGCACGACGATCACCCTGACCGCGGCCAACACCTCCGGCGCCGGTCAGGTCGACAAGTCCAGCCTGGAACAGGCCCGGACGATCATCCAGCAGCGTGTCGACAGCCTCGGTGTCGGTGAATCCCAGGTCACCACCTCGGGCAACGACCAGATCACCGTCAGCGTCCCCAACGTCAGCCAGGACCGACTGCGGGACATGGTCGGCCAGACCGCACTGCTGAACTTCCGCGTCGTCTACTACGGCCAGACGGTGACGGTGCCGTCCGCTGCCCCGAGCGCCTCGCCGACCCCGCAGGCCGAGTCCGGCCCCAGCACCCAGCCGCGGGGCAACAACCTGCCGACCGCACCGGCGACGACCGCTGCGGCGACGCCGACGATGAGCCCCTCGGCGTACCCGAGCGTCGCCGGCCAGGGGACCGCGCAGGACAAGGCCCTGTCCTGGCAGCCGACGGAGCAGGACTTCGCGAACTTCCAGGCCTACAGCTGCGGGCAGCCGGTCAACGACGTGGCCGACCAGCCGCTGATGACCTGTGACCGCGAGGGCACCACCAAGTACCTGCTGGGGCCGACCGTGGTCAGCGGCAACCAGGTGACCACCGCCAGCGCAGGCATCCCGCAGAACCAGCTGCAGTGGGTCGTCACCCTCGAGTTCGACCAGGCCGGGGCCAGGCTCTTCGCCGACGCCACCGCCCAGCTGGCGCAGGGCGTGCCGTCGAAGCAGTTCGCCATCGTCCTGGACGGCAAGGTCGTCTCCGCCCCCCAGGTCAACGAGGCGATCCCGAACGGCCGGGCCCAGATCGACGGCGGCTCGACCGGTTTCACCCAGGAGGCGGCGCAGAACCTCGCCTCGGTGCTGAAGTACGGGGCGCTGCCGCTGTCGCTGAGCATCGACTCGGTGGACACCGTCTCCCCGGTCCTCGGCGGTGAACAGCTGCAGGGCGCGCTGATCGCCGGCGCCCTCGGCCTGGTGCTGGTGGCCGCCTTCGCGGTCGCCGTCTACCGCAACCTGTCGTGGGTGGTGCTGGCCACCATCGTGCTGGCCAGCGCCCTGACGTACGGCCTGATGGTGCTGCTCGGCCAGGGGCTGGGCGTCGCCCTGAACCTGCCCGGCGTAGCCGGGGCGATCGTCGGCATCGGGGTGACCGCCGACTCGTTCATCATCTTCTTCGAACGCATCAAGGACGAGGTGAGATCGGGACGGACGCTGCGGTCCTCCGTGGAGTCCGGCTGGGTGAAGGCCCGCGGCACGATCCTGATCTCCGACGGCGTGCAACTGCTGAGCGCCGTGGTGCTCTTCATCCTGTCCATCGGGGCGGTCCGCGGCTTCGCCTTCATCCTGGGGCTGACCACGGTGATCGACATCGTCATCACCTTCCTGTTCACCAAGCCGATCATGACAATGCTGATGCGCACCCGCTACTACGGCGAGGGCCGTCGCGGATCAGGGGTCGAGCCGGCCCTGATCGGCGTGGACTCGTTGCCGATCCGACGGCGTCGCGACCGTTCCGCTGCCAACGGCACACCTGAGGAGGCCTGATGGCTGCCCCGTTCCGAGCCCTCGTCCGGCTCTCCCACGGCGAGAACGTCTTCGACCTGCTGTCCCGGCGGCGCCGCTGGTACGTGATCAGCGCCGTCGTACTGACCATCTGCATCGCCGGCCTGCTGGTGCGCGGGCTCAACCTCAGCATCGAGTTCCGCGGCGGGTCCGACTTCCGCGTCCCGCACGCGGTGACCGCCACCACCGTCGCCGACGCCCAGGGCGTGGTCACCGGGACCGGCCTGCCGGAGATGACCGACGTCGTCGTGACGACGATCGGCACCAACACGGTCAACGTGCAGACCCGCTCGCTCACCAGCGCTGAGGTGACCGAGGTCCGCGGCGCCCTGGCGCACTGGGCCGGCGTCCCCGCCGATCAGGTCTCCTACAGCCTGATCGGCGCCTCCTGGGGCAAACAGATCACCCAGAAGGCGACCATCGCCCTGGTGGTGTTCCTCGTCCTGGTGGGGCTGGTCATCGCGATCTACTTCCGCGACTGGCGGATGGCGGTGGCCGCGGTCGTCTCGGTGCTGCACGACCTGCTGGTCACCATCGGGGTGTACGCCTGGGTCGGCTTCTCCGTCACCCCGGCGACGCTCACCGCGCTGCTGACCATCCTCGGCTACTCCCTCTACGACACGATGGTCGTCTTCGACCGGGTGCGGGAGAACGTGCACGAGCTGCCGTCGCACCGGGAGACGTACACGACGGCGGCGAACCGCAGCCTCAACGAGGTCCTGCTCCGGTCGATCAACACCACCATCATCGGCGTCCTGCCGGTACTGGCCCTGCTGATCGCGGGGGTCTTCGTCCTCGGCACCGGCCCGATCAAGGACCTGTCCCTGGCGATGTTCGTCGGGATGATCGCCGGCGCCTACTCGTCGATCTTCATCGCCGCCTCGCTGCTGGTCGACATGAAGGAGCGGACCGCCGAGATGAAGGACTGGCGCCGCAAGCTGGCCCGGCACGAGGAGCGGGAGCGACTCCGCGAGGACACCTCCGGCTCGGGCACCCCGGAGATCCCGGTGGTCGTCGCCGTGGACGTCACCGAGGGGCCCGAGGAGGCCGACGCCGAGGTGTCGGCCCCCCTCACGGCGACCGAACGCCACCAGCCGCAGCACCGGACCCGCGACCAGCGCCGCCGGACGCACTGAAGGGAACGGACATGACCTCGACCCCCCTGGCCGGGCCGACCACCTCCGTGGACCGGCGCCGACTGATCGCCTCGCTGATCCGCGACATCCCGGACTTCCCGCAGCAGGGCGTCGGCTTCAAGGACATCACCCCGCTGCTCGGCGACGCGGCCGGCTTCCGGGCCACCATCGACGAGCTCGTCGCGGCCGCCCCGGCCGACATCGACGTGGTGGTCGGCATGGAGGCCCGTGGCTTCATCGTCGGCGCCCCGGTGGCGATCGCCCTGGGGGCCGGTTTCGTGCCGGTCCGCAAGCCCGGCAAGCTGCCCGCCGAGACGTACGAGGTCAGCTACGACCTGGAGTACGGCACCGAGACGCTGACCATCCACACCGACGCGATCCGGCCCGGTTCCCGGGTGCTGGTGGTCGACGACGTGCTGGCCACCGGCGGCACCCTCGCCGCGACCGCGGGCCTGATCCACCGGCTCGGGGCCGAGCTGGTGCACGTCGCGGTGCTGATGGAGCTGGCCTTCCTGCACCCGCGTACGATGCTCGCCGGGGCCGGGCTGGGGGAGACCGAGATCACCGCCCTGGTCACCATCGACGACGCGTGAGCCGGTCCGCGGCCGGGCGGGATCTCCCGGTCGGCAGGGCCCGTGTCCCGGTCCGTGAGCAGTTGGTCCGCGACGGGCGTGGCGGTTGCCGACAGGGCTAGACTCTAGGCTCCGACAAGGTGACTCCGGGAGGAGGCCGCCGTGAGTGACGAACTGTTGCCCGTGGCCGTGAACGACGCGCCGCGTCTGTCGATGCGGCAGCGTTTGGCGCGCCTCGGCACCAAGCCCCAGCAGCCGAACGTCCTGGATCCGCTGTTCCAGGCGATCCGTGCCTGTCACCCGCGGGCCAACCTGGCTGTGGTCGAGCGCGCCTACCTCACCGCGGCCCAGCACCACGCCGGCCAGAAGCGCAAGAGCGGCGACCCGTACATCACCCATCCGCTGGCCGTCGCGACGATCCTCGCCGAACTGGGCGCCGCGGAGGAGACCATCTGCGCTGGGCTGCTGCACGACACCGTCGAGGACACCGACTACACCCTGGAACAGGTCACCGCCGACTTCGGCCCGACGGTGGCGCTGCTCGTCGACGGGGTGACGAAGCTCGACAAGGTCACCTACGGCCCCTCGGCCAAGGCCGAGACGCTGCGCAAGATGATCGTCAACATGAGCCAGGACATCCGGGTGCTGGTGATCAAGCTCGCCGACCGGCTGCACAACATGCGGACGCTGCACTTCCTGCGGCCCGACAAGCAGAACCGGATCGCGGCGGAGACCCTCGAGGTGTACGCGCCGCTGGCCCACCGGCTCGGGATGAACACCATCAAGTGGGAGCTGGAGGACCTCGCCTTCTCCACCATGCAGCCCAAGCTGTACGACGAGATCGTCCACCTGGTCGCCCAGCGGGCGCCGTCGCGGGAGCGGTTCCTCAAGCAGGTCACCGAGCTGATCAACGGCGACCTGCACCGGGCGGGGATCCGCGCCACGGTCACCGGCCGGCCGAAGCACTACTACTCGATCTACCAGAAGATGGTCGTCCGCGGCCGCTCGTTCGAGGACATCTACGACCTCGTCGCGCTGCGGATCATCGTCGACTCCATCCAGGACTGCTACGGGGCGCTGGGCGTCCTGCACTCGCGGTGGAACCCCCTGCCGGGGCGGTTCAAGGACTACATCGCGATGCCGAAGTACAACATGTACCAGTCGCTGCACACGACCGTACGTGGCCCCGAGGGCACCCCGGTGGAGTTCCAGATCCGCACCTGGGACATGCACCGGCGGGCCGACTACGGCGTCGCGGCGCACTGGAAGTACAAGGAGGGCAAGGGGGACCGCTCCGACCCGAACGAGCTCAACTGGGTCCGGGCGCTGAACCAGTGGCAGCGCGAGACCGAGGACCCCGAGGAGTTCCTCGACGATCTGCTGTTCTCGATCAGCGTGGACGAGGTCATCGTGTACACCCCGAAGGGCGACATGCTGACCCTGCCGCAGGGCGCGACGCCGGTCGACTTCGCCTACCAGGTGCACACCGAGGTGGGCCACCGCTGCATCGGGGCCCGGGTCAACGGGCGGCTGGTGCCGCTGGAGTCGAAGCTGCAGACCGGCGATCGGGTGGAGATCCTCACCTCCAAGGCCGAGGGGGCGGGGCCGTCGCGGGACTGGCTGGAGTTCGTCGCCAGTCCGCGGGCCCGGGCCAAGATCCGGCAGTACTTCAGCCGGGAGCGCCGCGACGAGGCGATCGAGAGCGGCAAGGAAGCGCTGGCCCGGCAGATGCGCCGGATGGACATGCCGATGCAGCGGCTGCTGACCATCGAGCACCTCACCGAGGTGGCGACCTATTTCCGGGTCGCCGATGTGAACGGTCTCTACAAGGCCGTCGGTGAGGGCTCGGTGTCCCCGCAGGCGGTCTGCCAGCGGCTGGTGGAGATCGCCGGTGGGCCGGAGGAGGCCGCCGAGGAGACCAGCGAGGACTCCATCGTCCTGCGCCGGCCCCGCACCGCACCGTCCTCGACCGAGACCGGCGTGATGGTGCACGGGGACAAGGGCGTCTGGGTGAAGCTGGCCCGCTGCTGCACCCCGGTGCCGGGCGACGACATCATCGGCTTCATCACCCGCGCCTCCGGCGTCTCGGTGCACCGGCGCGACTGCAGCAACGCCCAGGACCTGCTGGAGCACGGGGCGGAACGGATCGTCGAGGTCTCCTGGGCCCCGACGGCCGCCAGCACCTTCCTGGTCACCGTCCAGATCATGGCCCTCGACCGCAACGGCCTGCTGTCCGACGTCACCCGGTCGATCGCCGAGCAGCACATCTCGATCACCTCGGCCAGCGTCAACACCCACCGCGACCGGACGGCCCGGATCACAATGTCCTTCGAGACGCCCGACCCGACCCACCTGGACCACGTGCTGAACGCGATCCGCCGGGTGCCCGGCGTCTACGACGTGGGCCGCGTCCGCGCCTGACCCGCCGACCCCCGCGGATCGCGGCCCTCCCGCAGACGACCGTCCACGGACGCACGCGACCGTCGACGGTACGGGACCGCCTGCCGGTCCACGGAAGCCGACGACACCGCACCGCCGGCCCGGTCCACCACCAACAGCACGGGACCGCCGGCCGGTCGGCCGACGGTCCCTGAGTGCGAGGGGTCCTGGGGTGAGGGTCCCGGAGGGCGCGGGGGCTCAGGCCCCGAAGTCGTGCGCGGCGCGCTCGGCCTGCTCCAGCCAGGTGCGGTAGGTGGAGATCGAGTCGTGCAGTTCCTTGGCCTTCTTCGCATCCCCGCGAGCTTCGGCCTTGGTGGCCTTGTCCGTCAGGTCGTCGATCTGCGCCTGGATCTTGCGGGCGGTGTCGGTGGCGAGCTCACGGGCCTGCGGGTCCGTACGCTTCCACTCGGCGTCCTCGCGCTCCCGGATCGCCTGGTCGAGCTTGTGCAGCCGGTTGTCCAGGCCGCGGATCGCGTCCCGCGGCACCTTGCCGACCTCGGCCCACCGGTCGAGCATCTCGCGGTAGAGCTGCTTGGCGCGGGCGAGGTCCTGGTCGGGGTGGATCTGCGGCTCGTACTCGTCGAGCAGCGCCTCCTTGGCCTCCTGATTGCCCCGGAACTCCTCGTCCTGGGCGTTCTGCGCCTCGTTGCGGGCGTTGAAGAACCGGTCCTGCAGCGCGCGGAACTGCTTCCACAGCTTGTCGTCGATCTCACGGGGCGCCGGGCCGACGGCCTTCCAGCGCTGCATCAGGTCCCGGAAGTCGCGGGAGGTCTGTCCCCAGTCGGTCGAGTCGGCCAGCGGTGTCGCCTCGGCGATGATCGCCTCCTTGGCGACCCTCGCCCCGTCGCGCTTGGCGCTCTGCTCGGCGAACTGGTGCTTGCGCCGGCGGGTGTAGGTCGTCCGGGCGGTGGAGAAGCGGTGCCACAGCGCGTCGTCGGTCGCCTTGTCGATCCGCGGCAGGGCCTTCCACTGGTCCAGCAGGGTCCGGAACCGGTTCACCCCGCCGCGCCAGTCGCTGCCCTCGGCGATCTTCTCGGCCTCGGCGACCATCGCCTCCTTCGCCTGGCGGGTCTCCTCGTTCTGCGCCGCCCGGGCGGCCTTGCGCTCCTCGCTCTTGGCCTCGATCAGCGGGGTCAGGGCGTCGAGACGTGCCTCGAGCGCCGCGAGATCGCCGACCGCCGAGGCATCGTGCACGCTGGCCTTCACCTGGGCGATGCGCTTGCGTGCGTCGTCGGGGGCCAGCGCGCCGCCCTTGAGGCGGTCCTCGAGCAGGGTGACCTCGACGGCGAGGTTCTCGAAACGACGGACGTAGATCGCGAGTGCCTCGGCCGGTTCGGCACCGGAGACCTGGCCGACGGCCCGTTCTCCCTCAGGGGTGCGTACGAATACGGTGCCGTCGGTCTCGACGCGACCAAAGGAAGCTGGCCCTGTCATCTCGCTCATGGGGTACATCTTGCCGGATATGGTGGCAGTTGTGTTCATCGCCTCATTTCCTGCTGGCCCGTGGCAGACCAATTGCTACCTCGTGGCCCCGGCGGAGACGGGGCCCTGCGTGGTCATCGACCCC
Organism: Raineyella sp.; assembly: GCF_034933565.1. Classification (NCBI taxonomy): domain Bacteria; kingdom Bacillati; phylum Actinomycetota; class Actinomycetes; order Propionibacteriales; family Propionibacteriaceae; genus Raineyella; species Raineyella sp. The sequence goes on along the minus strand of NZ_JAYFNG010000006.1, from coordinate 71,383 downwards.
GGTGTCGGGGCGTCCGACGTGGTCGGCGAGCTGGTCGCGCAGACCGGCCTGGTCCCGCAAGGGGTGCTGCTGACCCACGGTCACCTCGACCACCTCTACACCGCGATCGACGTCTGCGAGACGTACGGAGTGGGCTGCTGGATCCACCCGGCCGACCGGGCGCGGCTCACCGACCCGTACCGGATCCCCGGGGCGCGCGAGCTCGTCGCCCGGGCGACCGGACTGGCCCGTGACTTCACCGGCCGGGAACCGGCGGTGGTGCACGAGGTGGCCGACCACGACCGGATCGCCCTGGCCGGCCTGGTGTTCGAGGCGCTGCACGCCCCCGGCCACACCCCCGGATCGGTGCTGTACCGGCTGGAGCCCCTCGGACCGGGCCGGGTCGTTCCCGCGGCGGGGGAGTCGGGGGCACGACAGTCCGGGACGGAAGAGTCCGGGGCGCGCCGGGCGGACGTACAGCAGACGGAGGCGGACGCCCGGCCGCTGGTGTTCACCGGAGACGTGGTGTTCGCCGGCAGCGTCGGCCGGGTCGACCGGCCCGGCCCCGACCCGGAGGCGATGCGTCGCACGCTGCGCGACGTCGTGCTCCGGCTGACCGATGAGACCGTGCTGCTGCCCGGCCACGGCGGCCAGACCACGATGTCCCGGGAGCGGGCCACCAATCCGTACCTCACGCCGCAGGGACTAACCTCGTTCTGACCCGTCGTACGTCGTCGCACGTCACGCTGCCTCTGTCGTACGCCACGTTGCCCCTCCGTACGTCACGCGATGGCGTACGCCCCGACCAGAAAGGCCGCCGCCCGCATGAGCCGCCCCAAGCCGATGTCCGGTTTCCCCGAGTTCCTCCCGGCCGAACGGATGGTCGAGCTCCATGCGCTGCAGATCCTCACCTCGACCTTCGAGCTGCACGGGTTCGCGCCGATCGAGACCCGGGCCGTCGAGCCGATGGACCAGCTGGCCCGCAAGGGGGAGATCGACAAGGAGATCTACGTCGTCCGGCGTCTCCAGGGCCTCGACGAGGGCGCTGACGGCGACGACCTCGGGCTGCACTTCGATCTGACCGTGCCCTTCGCCCGGTACGTGCTCGAGCACGCCGGGCACCTCATCTTCCCGTTCCGCCGCTACCAGGTGCAGAAGGTGTGGCGCGGCGAGCGGCCCCAGGAGGGGCGGTACCGCGAGTTCCTCCAGGCCGACATCGACATCGTCGGGCAGGGCACCCTGGCCGACCACCACGACGTGGAGATCCCGCTGGTCGCCCTCGATGCGTTCGAGAAGCTGCACGTCGATCTGGGGATCCCGCCGGTCGTGCTGCACGTGAACAACCGCAAGCTCTCGGAGGGCTTCTACCGCGGGCTCGGGATCGAGGACACCGCCGCGGTGCTGCAGCGGGTCGACAAGTACGACAAGATCGGCCCCGATGCCGTCGCCGGGACCCTGGTGGAGGAGGTCGGCCTGACGGCCGACCAGGCGGCGAAGTGTGTCGCGTTGGCGGGCATCGCCACGACCGACGAGTCGTTCGTCGACCGGGTCGGGGCCCTCGGCGTCGAGCATCCGATGCTGACCGAGGGCCTCGAGGCGCTGGCCGCTGTGGTCCGGGTCGCCGAGCGCCAGGTGCCCGGCCGGATGCTGGCCGACCTGAAGATCGCCCGCGGCCTGGACTACTACACCGGCACCGTCTACGAGACCCTGCTGCAGGGCTCGGAGCGGATGGGGTCGGTCGCCTCGGGCGGCCGCTACGACGCGCTCGCCTCCGACGGACGGGTCACCTTCCCCGGCGTCGGCTACTCCTTCGGCGTCACCCGCTTGCTCGCCCCGATCCTGGGCCGTGGCGAGCTGACGTCGAGCCGGTCGGTCCCGACCTGCGTGCTGGTCGCGGTGGACAACGAGGAGACCCGGGAACGGGCCCTGCGCACCGCCGACCGGCTGCGCCGGCGCGGGATCCCGACCGAGGTCGCGCCGAAGGCCGACAAGTTCGGCAAGCAGATCCGCTACGCCGATCGGCGCGGCATCCCCTTCGTCTGGTTCGGCGCGGGCGAGCACGACGAGGTGAAGGACATCCGCTCCGGCGAGCAGATCGCCGCCGACCCGGAGGCGTGGTTGCCCCTGGCCGAGGACCTGTTCCCGCGTACCGTCCGCGGCTGAGCGGCTGAGCGGCTGAGCGGCTGAGCGGCTGAGCGACGGGGGCCCGGGGCGTTCGACGGAGCGGTCGAGCCGCCCCGCCTGCGTCCGCCGGCCTCGGCGGTCGGTCCGGGGTCAGGTGAGTTCGTCGGCCGACAGTGGGATCGTGGCCCGGACCACCCATTGGCCGCCCGACGGACCGGCGGAGAAGTCACCGCCGAGCAGGTCGACGCGCTCGGCGATGCCGCGCAACCCCCACCCGGTCGGCCCGCGGCGCAGGTCGCTCGACGGTGTCCGGGGGCCGAGCTGGCTGATGACGGTGAGCACCACCTCATCGGGGCCGAGCCGTACGGTGGCCTCCCAGGCGCTGGCCCGCGGGGCGTACTTGACGATGTTGGTGCTGGCTTCCTGGAGGATCCGGATCAGCGTCCGGGTGAGGGTGGCGGGCAGCCGGTCGATCTCCCCGGGCACCCGGCAGGTCGCGACGAACCCGAGCTCGCCGAGCTGGCGGCGGAGTTGCTCGACCACCCCGACCACCGAGGTGTCCTCGTTGAGGTGGCCGATGTCGGCACCTCCGTCGCCGCCCTCGCGCAACAGACCGACGAGCAGGCGCAACTCGTAGAGGGCCGAGTGGGCCGACCGTTTGACGTTGTCCAGCACGCGATGGAGCTCGTCCGGGTCGTCGGACCGGGATCTGCTGGTGATCTGCAGTGACATGACCGACAGCTCGTGGGCCACCACGTCGTGCAGCTCGCGGGCCAGCGCGGCGCGCTCGTCCTCACGGATCCGGAGGTTCTCCTCGCGCAGTTCCATCAGCTGCCGGCGGTCCGCCGCTCGGCCCATCTGGAACCCGCGCACGCCTGTGCCGATGGTGGCCGCGACGAAGAACATCAGCAGCACCGGCCAGAACAGCTCCGGCCAGCGAGCGCCGTGCACGGCGCTGGCAGCCACCAGCCAGCCGAGATAGAGCGCCCAGGTCAGGCCGGTGAACAGCCAGCGGGTGGTCATCGGAGCGAGCAGCACCATCAGGGCGCCGGCAAGGATCCCGGTCACGTCATCACGGGAGGCCAGGACGCTGATCAACAGCGGGATGCTCGCGAGCACCGCCCAGGTGGTGCGCCACAGGGCCAGGTAGAGCACCAGGTACATCAGCACAGTGCCCGCCACCACCGGCAGTCGTCCGGGGCCGAGAACGTACCCGGCGCCGGACGCCGCCGCGCGGACCAGATCATCGACGAGACTGACGGTGACGAGGACGGCGAGCGACAAGCGTAGCCACGGCGGCAGTGGGCGTGTTGACAGCAATCGGGCCAGTCTGCCGGGCGCGTCCGGCCCGGTGGTCATCGATCGGTCCAGCCGGGTCGGCGTACGTGCTGGCGTGACGTCCGAAGGCGCCCGGAGTGATGGAGCGGGACGATCAGGCGCAGGCGATCGGCAGCCACCAGCAGATCGCGTCGCGGAAGCCGGCCGGCTGGACAGTGCCGTGGCCGGACGAGGCGGCCAGGGAGGTGGGGGCCGACACCACCACGAGTGCCACACCCATCACCAGGATGTGCTTGAACATTGGCTTCATCGGACCCCACCTTCCTGAACTGACAGCACCCCCCGGCGCCACCACCCATCTTGGTCAAGTCCATGGCCGATGCACCATCGCCTTTCGGCTAGTTTTCCTGCTCGCAGTCTAGGGTCCCGGGAACGGAGGGTCCCGGGAAGGCCACTCGGCAGCGGCGCCGTCCGTTCGGCCCGCCGGCGGGACGTGGTCGGGCGCTCTCCTGTCATCCGGCAGCGGTCGTGAATCGGACGCCCCGTGAGTTGGACACCCCGGGACCGGAAGGCGGATTCTAGGAGCATGGGCAAGATCAGGATTCTCGTGGTGGACGACGAGGCGGTGGTGCGCGACGCCTACCGGCACCTCTTCGGCGACGTCGAGGACTACGAGGTGGTCGCCGAGGCCAGTGACGGGCGCGAGGCGGTCGCCCGCTACGAGGAGGCCCGCCCGGACGTCGTGCTGATGGACCTGAAGATGCCCCGGATGTCCGGGGTCGAGGCGATGACCGAGATCGGCCGGCAGCACCCGGATGCCTGCATGGTGGCGGTGACGAGCTTCGCCTCGCTCGACTACGTCGTCCCCGCCCTGCGTGCCGGAGCGGCCGGCTACCTGGTCAAGGACGCCGCGGCGGAGGACCTGATCGACGGCGTCCGTCAGGCGCTCGCCGACGAGATGCCGCTGTCGCCGCGGATCTCCCGGGCGCTCGCCCGCAGCATCGCCGAGGCGCCCCCCGAGCCCCCGCGGCCGAAGGCATCCCTGGCCCCGTTCGCCTCCCCCACCGCCCGCGAGCAGGAGGTGCTCGACCACCTCGCCGAGGGCCTCTCGAACAGGGACATCGCCGCGATGATGTGCATCTCGGAGGCCGCGGTCAAGGCCCATCTGCGCCACCTCGGCGACAAGCTGGGCGTCCGGTCCCGGACCCAGATCCTGGTGCTGGCCTACCGCCACGGACTGGTGAGCGCCGGGTCCGTACGCTGACCGACGGATCGGCCCGGAACGGGCCCGGGGGAGATCGGCGGTAGGCTGGTGGGCCGTACGCCCCGACCGCCCCTGGAAGGACCACCTGTGATTCGTACCCATGACGCCGGTACCCTGCGCGCCGCGCACGCCGGTCAGACCGTCAGCCTCGCGGGTTGGGTGGCTCGTCGACGTGACCACGGTGGGGTGGCGTTCATCGATCTCCGCGACGCTTCGGGCGTCGCCCAGGTTGTCGTCCGGGACGAGATCCTGCAGTCGTCGGGCGCCCACGACCTGCGCAATGAGTACTGCATCAAGGTCACCGGCGTGGTCGAGGAGCGGCCGGAGGGCAACGCCAACCCGGACCTGCCGACCGGTGAGATCGAGGTCGCGATCAGCGAGCTCGAGGTGCTCAACGCGTCCGCCCCGCTGCCGTTCCAGATCGACGAGCACGTCACCGTCGGCGAGGAGGCCCGGCTCCGGTACCGCTACCTCGATCTGCGCCGGCCGAAGCAGGCCGCGGCGCTGCGACTGCGTTCCAAGGTCTCCCAGGCGGCCCGTGGGGTGCTCGGGAGTCACGACTTCGTCGAGATCGAGACCCCGACGCTGACCCGTTCCACCCCGGAAGGTGCCCGCGACTTCCTCGTCCCGGCCCGTCTCGCGCCCGGGTCCTGGTACGCCCTGCCGCAGTCGCCGCAGCTGTTCAAGCAGCTGCTGATGGTCGCCGGGATGGAGCGCTACTACCAGATCGCCCGGTGCTACCGCGACGAGGACTTCCGCGCCGACCGGCAGCCCGAGTTCACCCAGCTCGACATCGAGATGAGCTTCGTCGACCAGGACGACGTGATCGCCCTGGCCGAAGAGGTGATGGCCGCGGTCTGGAAGCTGATCGACGTCGACCTGCCCCGGCCGTTCCCGCGGATGACGTATGCGGACGCGATGGAGAAGTACGGCTCGGACAAGCCGGATCTGCGCTTCGACCTGCAGATCACCGAGATGACCCAGTACTTCAAGGACACCACGTTCCGGGTGTTCCAGGCCGCCTACGTCGGTGCCGTCGTGATGCCCGGCGGGGCCTCCCAGCCCCGCCGCCAGTTCGACGCCTGGCAGGAGTGGGCCAAGCAGCGTGGGGCCAAGGGCCTGGCGTACGTCACCGTCGCCGCGGACGGCACACTGGCCGGGCCGGTGGCCAAGAACATCACCGAGGCCGAGCGCGACGGGCTGGCCGCCGCGACCGGCGCCCGGCCGGGCGACGCGATCTTCTTCGCCGCCGGTGGCCGCAAGTCCTCCCAGGAGCTGCTGGGAGCGGCCCGGCTGGAGATCGGCCGCCGCACCGGGATGATCGACGAGGATGCCTGGAGCTTCCTGTGGGTCGTCGACGCCCCGCTGTTCGAGCCGGCCAGCGAGGCCGTCGCCGCCGGTGACGTCGCTGTCGGGGAGGGCGCCTGGACCGCCGTGCACCACGCCTTCACCTCGCCCAGGCCCGAGTCGATGGACACCTTCGACACCGATCCGGGATCGGCGCTGGCGTACGCGTACGACTGCGTCTGCAACGGCAACGAGATCGGCGGTGGCTCGATCCGTATCCACCGTCGCGACATCCAGGAGCGCGTCTTCGCCGTGATGGGCATCGGCGAGGAGGAGGCCCAGGAGAAGTTCGGCTTCCTGCTCGACGCGTTCAAGTTCGGCGCGCCGCCGCACGGCGGCATCGCCTTCGGCTGGGACCGCATCGTTGCGCTGCTGTCGCGCGCCGAGTCGATCCGTGACGTGATCGCCTTCCCGAAGTCCGGCAACGGCTATGACCCGCTCACCGGGGCCCCGGCGCCGATCACCGTGAAGCAGCGCCGCGAGGCCGGCGTCGACGCCAAGCCGAAGGAGAAGGGCGCGGCGAAGGCCGACGGCCGGCCCGAGGACCGCGCGGCGGCCGACGCGGCGCCTGCCACGAAGGCGACCCACTGACCCACCGGCACGCTGCCGCGGTGACACCCGCGACGCAATGGTGACACCCGCGACGTCCCTCGCCCCCGACACCTCTTGGTACGGGGGCGAGGGGCGTTCGGTACGGGGGCGCGGGACGTTCCGGGCGCCCGAGCCTTGCTCCCCGGCTCCTCCGATGCCGGGCGACTAGGCTGGCAGGTGCCATGGCACCCGATCTGTTCTCCGACACCGATGAACCCTCCGGTCCCTCCGCGGACGACCGCGGGGGGACACTGAGCTGGGCCGGGCACGGCCAGCAGCCGCTGGCGGTCCGGCTGCGGCCCCGGACACTCGACGAGATCGTCGGCCAGGACCACCTGCTCACCCCGGGCTCCCCGCTGCGCCGGCTGGCGGCAGGGGAACCGGGATCGGTCTTCCTGTGGGGGCCGCCGGGGGTCGGCAAGACCACCATCGCCGCAGTGGTCTCGCACTCCACGCACCGACGTTTCGTGGAGATCTCCGCGGTCACCGCGGGGGTGAAGGACGTCCGGGCCGAGCTGGACACCGCCAAGCGCGAGCTGGCCCGGGGCAATCCGACGGTGCTCTTCGTCGACGAGGTGCACCGCTTCTCCAAGGCACAGCAGGACGTGCTGCTCCCCGCCGTGGAGAACCGGCTGGTCACCCTGATCGCCGCCACCACGGAGAACCCGAGCTTCTCGGTGATCTCGCCGCTGCTGTCCCGTTCCCTGTTGCTCACCCTGCGCCCCCTGACCGACGAGGGGATCGGGGTGTTGCTCGACCGGGCCCTGGTGGACGAGCGCGGGCTGGCGACCCCGGCCGGCGGTACGTACGCCCTGACCGCCGACGCACGGGCCGCGCTGCTGCAGATGGCCGGGGGCGACGCCCGGCGGGCACTCACCTACCTGGAGGAGGCCGCCGCCGGAGCGACCGCCCGCGGTGACGACACGATCGACCTGGCGGCCCTCGAGCAGGCGGTCGACCGCGCCGCCGTCCGGTACGACAAGGGTGGCGACCAGCACTACGACGTGATCAGCGCGTTCATCAAGTCGATCCGCGGCTCCGACGTCCAGGCCGCACTGCACTACCTCGCCCGGATGCTCGAGGCCGGGGAGGACCCGCGGTTCATCGCCCGCCGGCTGGTCATCTCGGCCAGCGAGGACATCGGGATGGCCCAGTCGTCGGTGCTGCAGACCTGCGTCGCCGCCGCCCAGGCGGTGCAACTGATCGGGATGCCCGAGGCGCGGATCACCCTGGCCCACGCGACCGTGGCCTGCGCGATGGCCCCGAAGTCGAACGCGGCCTACCTGGGGATCGCCAGGGCGCTGGAGGATGTCCGGGCCGGGCGGGGACGGGAGGTGCCCGCGCACCTGCGCGATGCCCACTACCAGGGGGCTGCGGCCCTGGGCCACGGCAAGGGCTACCGGTACGCCCACGACGCGCCGCACAGCGTGGCCCGCCAGCAGTACCTCCCCGACGACCTGCTCGATGCCGAGTACTACCGGCCGACCCGCAACGGGGCCGAGGCGGCGATGGCCGATCGGCTCGACGTCCTGGTGGAACTGCTGGGCAAGCACCGCCCTGGTCGGTCACGGGGCTGACCGGGACCGCGCCGCCGGCGTCGGGCCAGCCGGCGTCGGGGTAGCAGCTCGACATATCCGCCCGTGGGGTGGCGGCTTCCGGGGCATTCGCCCCCGTGGCTGCGTGCGGGAAAGGTGGGAGCCGGGTTGTAGGGTCGACCCTGTTGAATTCGTACGGTTGTGGACTCGTCCCACGCTCTCGACCTGGAGGTACCTGATGACCGTCGGTGGCATCGCCGGCCTGCTCGCCGCCCTGGCGGCCCTGCTCCTGGTGGCCTTCCTCGCCCGCCCGCTGTTCAAGCTCGCCCGGGTGCTGGAGGAGGTCCGGCTCGTGGTGCGTGACTTCGGTCATTCGCTGGTGCCGATCATGACCGAGCTGCGCGGCACGGTGACCGCGGCCAACTCCGAGATCGAGAAGGTCGGCCTGATCACCTCGGACGCCTCGCAGGTCACCGCCAACGCCACCACGGTCGCCCGCAACGCCGCCGAACTGACCACCCTGTTCCGCGCCACCGTCGGTGGTCCGCTGGTCAAGGTCGCGGCGTTCAGCTACGGGCTGCGCTCCGCCGCGTCCCGGCGCGGCAAGGGCGGGGTGCGCTGATGCGCGCGGGTGCACGCGGCGCGCTGTGGTTCGTCATCGGCGCGGCCGCCGCCACGGTGGTCGTGCTGGTCGGTCGCCGCGTGGTGGCGGCGAACCAGGGGACCCCGGCGCTGGAGCGGGTGAACGGATTCATCGACGACGTACGGCGGGCATCCGCCGAGCGCGAGGCGGAGATCCGCGAGGCGCTGAACCTGCCTGAGGAGGGCGACGAATGAAGACAGCCGACATCCGGCGGACGTACCTCGACTTCTTCGAGAAGCGTGGTCACACCGTGGTGCCCTCGGCCCCGCTGGTGTACAACGACCCGACGCTGCTGTTCGTCAACGCCGGCATGGTGCCGTTCAAGCCCTACTTCATCGGCGACGAGGTCGCCCCCTTCGACCGTGCCGTCAGCTCCCAGAAGTGCGTCCGGACCCTCGACATCGAGGAGGTCGGCAGGACCACCCGGCACGGCACCTTCTTCCAGATGCTCGGCAACTTCTCGTTCGGCGACTACTTCAAGCAGGGTGCGATCGAGTACGCCTGGGAGCTGGTCACCGGCCCGCAGTCCGAGGGCGGCTTCGGCTTCGACGCCGACCGGATCTGGACCACCGTGCTCACCGACGACGACGAGGCCTTCGCGATGTGGCGCGCCGTCGGCATCCCGGCCGAGCACATCCAGCGTCGTGGCCTCAAGGACAACTACTGGCACATGGGTGTCCCCGGCCCGGGCGGCCCCTGCTCGGAGATCTACATCGACCGCGGCCCCGAGTACGGGCCCGACGGCGGCCCCGAGGCCGACGAGGACCGGTTCCTGGAGATCTGGAACCTGGTCTTCCAGACCCAGGACCTGTCCGTGGTGCGCTCGAAGACCGACTTCGACGTCACTGGCGACCTGCCCAGGAAGAACATCGACACCGGCGCCGGGCTGGAGCGGATCGCGTACCTGCTGCAGGGCAAGCAGAACATGTACGAGATCGACGAGGTCTGGCCGGTGATCGTCCGGGCCGCGGAGCTGGCCGGGAAGACGTACGGCGCCGACCACGGTGACGATGTCCGGCTGCGGGTCGTCGGGGACCACGTCCGCTCCGGCCTGATGCTGATGGCCGACGGGGTCTCGCCGGGCAACGAGGCGCGTGGCTACGTGTTGCGTCGCCTGCTGCGCCGGGCGATCCGGGCGATGCGCCTGCTCGGCGTGCAGGACCCGGTGCTGGCCGAGCTGCTGCCGATCAGCCGTGACCTGATGCAGGTCTCCTGGCCCGAGGTCGCCACCAACTGGGCGCGGATCAGCGACGTGGCGTACGCGGAGGAGGAGACCTTCCGGCGCACGCTCACCTCCGGCACGCAGATCTTCGACATGGCGGTGCAGCGGACCAAGGAGGCCGGCCAGGACACGCTGTCCGGCGCGGCGGCGTTCCAGCTGCACGACACGTACGGCTTCCCGATCGACCTGACCCTGGAAATGGCCGAGGAACAGGGCCTCACGGTGGACCGCAAGGCGTTCCAGGGGCTGATGCAGGAGCAGCGCGACCGTGCCAAGGCCGACGCCCGGGCCAAGAAGGGCGGGATGGTCAGCACCGACACCTACCGCGAGCTGCGGGCCGGCGGGGAGACCGCGTTCACCGGCTACACCGAGCTGGTCACCCCCTCCACCGTACGTGGCCTGCTGCGCGACGGGACGGCGATCGGGGAGGCGCAGGCCGGTGACACCGTCGAGCTCGTCCTCGCCGAGACGCCGTTCTACGCGGAGTCCGGCGGCCAGGACGCCGATCTCGGCATCATCACCGGCGACGGCCTGCACCTCGACGTGCTCGACGTCCAGCGTCCGGTCCCGGGCCTGGTCGTGCACACCGTCCGGGTCGGCGAGGGGGAGCTGCACGTCGGTCAGTCGGTCGACGCGCGGGTCGATCCCGCCCACCGGCTCGGGTCGCGCCAGGCGCACTCGGCGACCCACCTGGTGCACGCCGCGCTGCGCGAGCTGGTCGGGCCGAGTGCGGTCCAGGCGGGCTCCTACAACAAGCCCGGCTACCTGCGCTTCGACTTCAACTCCACCCAGGCGCTGTCGAAGGACCTGCAGCAGGCGATCGAGGGCCGCACCATGGAGGCGATCAACGACGACCTCGCGGTGACCACCCAGATGATGAACCTCTCCGACGCCAAGGCCGCCGGGGCGATGGCCATGTTCGGCGAGAAATACCCCGAGCGGGTGCGGGTCGTCGAGATGGGCAGCCCGTGGTCACTCGAGCTGTGCGGCGGCACCCATGTCTCCCACACCGCCCAGATCGGCCTGGTGGCGATGACCGGGGAGTCCTCCATCGGCTCGGGCATCCGTCGGGTCGAGTTCCTCGTCGGGCCCCAGGCCTTCGGCCACTTCGCCGCGGAGCGCCAGTTGGTGCTCGGCCTGGCGGAGGCGCTGAAGACCCAGCCCGATCAGCTCGCCGACCGGGTCGCCCGGATGGCCGAGCAGCTCAAGGCGGCGGAGAAGGAGATCGCCGCGTTCCGCGCGAAGGAGCTGCTGGCGGCCGCCGGCACGTTCGTCGACCGGGCCGTCCGGATCGGTGGCGCCATGCTGGTGGCGGAGTCCGTCGACGGGGTCGCCGCCGGTGATCTGCGCACGCTGGCCACCGACATCCGCGGCCGGCTGGGGGAGACCCCCGGCGTCGTGGCACTGGTGGGCGGCGTCGACAAGCCCGCCGCCGTGGTCGCCACCACGGCCGGTGCGCGCGACCTCGGTCTGTCGGCCGGTGACCTGATCCGGGTCGCGGTGACCGAGCTCGGCGGCAAGGGTGGTGGCAGGCCCGACCTCGCCCAGGGCGGTGGCACGGACCCGGCCGGCGCCCCGAGGGCGCTGGCGGCGGTCCGGGCGGCCGTCGAGAAGGTCGGCGCCGCTCGATGATGCTGCGTCCCGGCGTACGACTCGCCCTCGACTGGGGCGATGCCCGGATCGGCGTCGCGGCCTGTGACCCGGCTGCGACGCTGGCCTACCCGGTGCGGACCGTCCAGGTCAGGGGGAACGAGGACGCCGCGATCGGGGAGATCCTCCTGCTCGTCGAGGAGTACGGTCCGCTGCTCGAGGTGGTGATGGGGCTGCCGCGTACGCTCAAGGGCAAGGAGGGGCCCGCCGCGCAGAAGATGCGGCGACGGGCCGCCGTGTTCCGGCGCCGGCTCGACCCCGGCACCGGGCTGCGGCTGGTCGACGAGCGGATGACCACTGCTGCGGCCACCCGGGACCTGCATGCCGCCGGCCGCAACACCCGCGCCCAGCGGTCCGTCATCGACCAGGCCGCCGCGGTGGCCATCCTCGAGTACGCACTGTCCGTCGAGCGGTCCACTGGCGGACCCGCCGGGGAGGCCGTGCCGCCGCCCGACCAGGGAGACCCCCGATGAGCCACTTCTTCGACCAGCCGGACGGGCCCGACCGGGCCGATGGGCCCGACCGGCCCGAGCAGCCGGCCCCCCGGCGCGCCCGCCGGGCGCACGACACCCCCCCACCCCGCCGCGGCCGGCGGGCCAGGGCCGAGCGGGCGTCGCGCGGGAAACGCGGCTCGCGACGGGCCGGGATCATCCTCACCGTCGTGCTGGTCCTCGTCCTCGCCCTGTTCGCCGGCGGGGGATGGTACGCCGCCGGGAAGCTCGGCCTGCGGGCCCCTGACTACGCCGCCTCGACCACGCCGGGTGCCGCCGTCAGCGTCCGGATCCCCAGCGGCGCCAGCCTCAAGGACATCGGCGCGATCCTCGCCGACAAGGGCGTGGTGAAGTCGCAGGCGGCGTTCGTCCGGGCCGCGAAGGCCAACAGCAAGGCGAGCGGGATCCAGCCCGGCGACTACCGGCTGGCCACCCACCTGCCCGCGGACCGGGCCGTCACGGCCATGCTGGACCCGAAGAACCGGATCGTCAAACAGATCAGCCTGCGCGAGGGCCTCACCCTCGCACAGCAGCTGGACACGATCGCCGAGCAGAGCGGCATCCCGCGCCAGCAGTTCGCCGACCTGGCGAACGATCCCGCCGCGCTGGGGGCCCCGGCGTACGCCAAAACGCTGGAGGGCTACCTCTTCCCCGACACCTACCACCTCGGCGACACCCCCACCGCCAAGCAGATCCTCGTGACGATGGTGGACGAGTACAAGCAGGCCGCCGCCCAGGTGGGTCTGGAACAGGCCGCCGCCGCGATGAACCGCTCGCCCGCCGACCTGGTCACGGTGGCCTCCATCGTCGAGATGGAGGCCCGGACCGAGGACAACCGGCCGAAGGTCGCCGAGGTGATCTACAACCGGCTCCGCCAGGGCATGCCGTTGCAGCTGGACTCCACCGTCAAGTACGTCAACGGCCTGAACGGCAAGATCACCACCACCGACAAGGAACGGGCCCAGGACAGCCCGTACAACACCTATCTGCACACCGGCCTGCCACCGACGCCGATCGACGCGCCGGGCAAGGCCGCCCTGGACGCGGCGGCCCATCCCGCCAGTGGCCCGTGGCTCTTCTTCGTCACGGTCAACCCGGAGACGGGGGAGACCAAGTACGCCGCCACGCTGGCCGAGCACAACCGGTACGTCGCCGAGTTCCAGGCGTGGTGCTCGGCCAACAAGGAGAAGGGCCTGTGCTGATGGAGCCGCACCGCTGCGCCGTGCTGGGCTCCCCGATCGGGCACTCGCTGTCCCCGCAGCTCCACCGGGCGGCGTACGCGGCGCTCGGCCTGACCGACTGGACCTACGAGGCGCACGAGGTGGACGAGGCGGGCCTGGCCGGTTTCGTCGCCGGCCTCGGCCCGGAGTGGGTCGGCCTGAGCCTGACGATGCCGCTCAAGCATGCCGTCCTGGGCCTGGGCACCCCCAGCGCCCTCGCCCGGCTCGTCGGCGCCGGGAACACGCTGGTCCTCGACCACACCGGCGGCCCGCACCGGGTCGAGAACACCGACGTGACCGGGATGACCGCGGCACTGTCACGAGCCGGCGTCACCCACGCCGACACCGCCCTGCTGATCGGGGCCGGGGCGACCGCGCGCTCCGCGCTGGCCGCCCTGGCACCGCTGGGCGTCCGGGCGGTCGGGGTGATGGCCCGGTCGGCCGAGCGTGCCCACGCCAGCCTCGACCCGGTCGCCGCCCACCTCGACCAGCGGCTCGAGATCGTCGGCTGGGGCCGGCTGCCGATGGTCGCCCCCCAGGTGACCGTCGCGACCGCCCCGACCGAGCTGGCACCGGATCTGGCGGCCCGGATCGGCGCCGTCTCGCCGGTGTTGTTCGACATCATCTACGACCCGTGGCCGACGGCGCTGGCGGCGGCGGCCGAGCGGGTCGGTGCCGCAGTGCTCGACGGGATGGACCTGCTGGCCGCCCAGGCTGCTGACCAGGTCCGCCTGATGACCGGCCGTGAGGTGGACGTCGAGGTCCTGCTGTCTGCCGGTCGGGCGGCGTTGGCCGCCCGCCGGGAGGGATGAGAGAGTAGCCCCCATGGTGCGTTGGTTGACTGCCGGAGAGTCCCACGGACAGGCCCTGGTGGCCGTCCTCGAGGGGATGCCCTCCCACATCCGGGTGACGTCGCAGGACATCGCCGACTCGCTGGCCCGGCGCCGCCTCGGCTACGGCCGCGGCGCCCGGATGGCGTTCGAGGCGGACAAGGTCACCATGATCGGTGGCGTACGGCTCGGCGAGACGCTCGGGTCCCCGGTCGCCATCGAGATCGGCAACACCGAGTGGCCCAAGTGGGAGACCGTGATGTCGCCCGACCCGGTCGACCCCGAGGTGCTGGCCGGCCAGGCCCGCGGCGCCCGGCTGACCCGGCCACGGCCGGGCCACGCCGATCTCGCCGGCATGCAGAAGTACGACTGGGACGAGGCCCGACCGCTGCTGGAGCGCGCCTCCGCGCGGGAGACCGCTGCCCGGGTGGCGCTGGGCCGGGTGGCCACCAACTTCCTCGAGCAGGCGTACGGCATCACCGTGCTGTCCCACGTCGTCGAGCTCGGCCCGGTGACGGCGCCGACCGGCCTGTACCCGACGATCGCCGACCTGTCGCGGATCGACGCCGACCCGGTGCGCTGCGCCGACCCCGCGACCTCGACACGGATGGTCGCCGAGATCGACGCCTGCCACGAGGCGGGCGACACCCTCGGCGGTGTCGTCGAGGTGCTCGCCTGGGGTGTGCCCGCGGGCATCGGCTCGCACGTGCACTGGGACCGCCGGCTGGACGCCCGGCTGGCCGCGGCGCTGATGGGCATCCAGGCGATCAAGGGCGTCGAGGTCGGCGACGGCTTCGAGCTGGCCCGGGTCCGCGGTTCGCAGGCACACGACGAGATCACTCCCGGCACCGAGGGCATCCTCCGGTTGTCACAGCACGCCGGCGGCACCGAGGCCGGGATGAGCACCGGCGAGCTGCTGCGGGTCCGGGCGGCGATGAAGCCGATCGCCACCGTGCCGCGGGCCCTGCGGACCCTGGACACCTCCACCGGGGAGCCGGCGGTCGCCCACCATCAGCGGTCCGACGTCTGTGCCGTCCCCGCGGCCGGTGTCGTCGCCGAGGCGATGGTCGCCCTGGTCCTGGCCGACGCCTGCCTGGAGAAGTTCGGCGGTGACTCGGTCGCTGAGACCCGGCGCAACCACCAGGCCTACCTGGCCGACGTCGCCGCGCGAGGGCTGGCGATCCACGCATGAGCGAGACCTCCGAGGCCCGGGCCGGGCTGGCCCGTCCGCTCGTCCTGATCGGTGCGCCCGGTGCCGGCAAGTCCACCGTCGGGCGGCTGCTCGCCGACCGGCTCGGCTGTGAGTTCCTCGACGTCGACGATGTCATCGAGCAGCGGGCCGGCCGTACGGTCCGCGACATCTTCGCCTACGACGGGGAGGCCGCCTTCCGCGCGCTGGAGAGCACCGTCACCCTTGAGCTGCTCGACCGTCCCGCGGTTATCAGCCTCGGCGGCGGCGCGCCGATGACCCCCGCCATCCGCGACGGCCTGGCCGGCCACACGGTGGTGTGGCTGGAGGTCGCGGCCGGGCACGCCGCCGACCGGGTCGGGCTCAACGTCGCCCGGCCGCTGCTGCTCGGCAACGTCCGTGGCCAGATGCGTGCGCTGCTGGAGAAGCGGCTGCCGACCTACGCGGCGCTGGCCACCCACCGGGTCGGGACCGACACCAGGACCCCCGAGCAGGTCGCCGACGCCGTCCTCGACGCGGTGGCCGACCTGGTGCTTCCTACCGCCCACACCGGCGCCGCCACTCGTACCGGCATCGCCACCCGTACCTGCCTCGAGGTGCACGCCGAGACCCCGTACACCGTGCAGGTGGGGCCGGGCGTGCTGGACCGGGTCGCGTCGCTGGTCGGCGACACCCGCCGGGTCGCCGTGCTGCACCCGCCGGTGCTGCGCGACGTCGCCGGTCGGATCGCCGGCGAGATCGCTGCCGAGACGCTGCTGATCGAGCTGCCGGACGGTGAGGAGGCCAAGACCGTCACCGTGCTGGCCGACTGCTGGGACCGGCTCGCTGCCGCCGGCTTCACCCGTTCCGACCTGGTGATCGGGCTCGGCGGTGGCGCGACCACCGACCTGGCCGGGTTTGTCGCTGCCTCCTGGCTGCGCGGGGTCCGCTTCCTCAACCTGCCGACCACGGTGCTGGCGATGGTCGACGCCGCCGTGGGCGGCAAGACCGGCATCAACATCGGTGCCGGCAAGAACCTGGTCGGCGCCTTCCACGAGCCGATCGGTGTGCTGTGCGACACCGACGTGCTGCGCACGCTGGAGCCGCGCGAGCTGCGCTCGGGGATGGCCGAAGTGGTCAAGTGCGGTTTCATCGCCGACCCGCAGATCCTCGATCTGGTCGAGGGCGATGTGGCCGGCGGCCTGGCCCCGGCGAGCGACCTGCAGACCGAGGTGATCCGCCGCGGCATCGCGGTGAAGGCCCGGGTCGTCACCGGCGACCTGCGTGAGCGGACCAGCACCGCCGACCGGATCGGCCGCGAACAGCTCAACTACGGCCACACCCTGGCCCACGCCATCGAACAGCGCGAGCACTTCCACTGGCGCCACGGCGAGGCGATCAGCGTCGGGATGGTCTTCGTCGCCGAGGTGGCCCGTCGACTGGGCCTGATCGACGAGGCGCTGGTCGCGCGGCACCGTACGCTCCTCGGAGCGGTCGGCCTGCCGGTCCGGTACGAGGCGGAGGCCTGGCCGGAGCTGCGGGCCACGATGGCGTTGGACAAGAAGAACCGTGGTGACACGCTGCGGCTCGTGGTGCTGCGGGGGCTGGGTGACCCGACGATCGCCGAGGGCGTCGACGAGGATCTGCTGGCCGAGGCGTACGCCGCGACCTGTCGCTGACCGGGGACGCTCGCCGCCCGGCCGGTCCGCGCTCGGCTGACGTTGAGCGACGTGTCCGACTACAAGATCCGGACCCTGCCCGCCCCCGACGTCCTCACCGACGAGGTGGGGCGTGGTTCCGGGCCTGCGCCCCCGGCTTCCGCACCGACACCCCCGTGCACGGCGTCACCGGGTTCTGAGCCCCGCGAGCCGCTCGGCCGCCTCGGCCAGGATCTCGGGGCGTTTGCAGAACGCGAACCGCACCAGGGACCGTGCCCCGGTCGGGTCGGCGTAGAAGACCGAGCTCGGCACCGCGACGACCCCGCACAGGTCGGGCAGCCGCCAGCAGAAGTCGACCGCGTCGTCGTAGCCCAACGGGGCGACGTCGGCGGTGACGAAGTAGGTGCCCTCGGTGGGGTGGACCGTCATCCCGGCCGCCACCAGGCCGGGCAGCAGGACGTCGTGCTGGGCCTCCATCCCTCGGCTCAGCCCGGCGAACCGCTCGTCGGGCAGGGCCAGCCCCTCGGCCACCGCCCACTGGAACGGTGCGCCGTTCACGTACGTGAGGAACTGCTTGGCCGTCGTCACCGCGGCCACCAGCTCGGGGGTCGAGCACACCCAGCCGATCTTCCAGCCCGTGATGGAGAAGGTCTTGCCGGCCGAGGAGATCTGGAGGGTCCGCTCCGCCATCCCGGGCAACGTCGTCAGCGGGACGTACGGCCGGCCGCCGAAGAGCAGGTGCTCGTACACCTCGTCGGTGATCACCACCAGGTCGTGCTCCACTGCGACCCGGGCGACCGCGTCGAGCTCGTCGGGGCCGAGGACGTGACCGGTCGGATTGTGCGGCGTGTTGATCAGCAGCAGCCGGGTCCGGTCCGTGATCGCCGCCCGCAGGTCGGCCTCGGCCAGCCGGTAGCCGGGTTCGGTCGCCGACGGGTGCCGCAGCCGGACCGGCCGGGGCACCGCCCGGGCCAGTGCGATCGCCGCGGTGTAGGAGTCGTACGTCGGCTCGAGCACCACCACCTCGTCGCCGGTGTCGCACAACGCCAGGATCGCGGCGGTCAACGCCTCGGTCGCCCCGGCGGTGACCAGCACCTGGGTCGCCGGGTCGTACGACAGGCCGTACCAGCGGCGCTGATGCTCGGCGATCGCCTCCCGCAGCGGCGCGATGCCGCGCCCCGGTGGGTACTGGTTGTGACCGGCCCGGATCGCCCGCGCCGCCGCCTCAAGCACCTCGACGGGCCCGTCGGTGTCCGGGAAGCCCTGTCCGAGGTTGATCGCTCCCGTCCGCGCGGCCAGCGCGCTCATCGACGCGAAGATCGTCGTCCCGAACGGGCGCAGCCGCGGCACCAGGGGTGAGTCTGCGGATCGGGTCACGGCGACCACGGTAGCGCCGGAGGGCGGTCAGGATGGTTGTGGCTGCGTCGGAGGGCGGGTCAGGATGGTTGTGGCTGCGTCGGAGGGCGGTCAGGATGGTCGTGGCTGCGCCAGAGGGTGGATCAGGATGGTCACGGTAACCGCGGACGTGGTGCTGACCGGGAGAACGCCGAGGCCGCGGCGGCCGATGGTTCTCGCATCAGCTGACGTACCTCGCGCAGGCCGACCGAGCTTCGTCGGTCAGCTGAAGGAGCGTCGGTCAACTGAAGGAGCGGCGGCCCACCCGAGGACCTACGACCTCCCACCTGGCCGTGGAGACGACGGCAACCCGGTGACGTCGCCCGACGGAGGTGACGGCAACCGGAAGGGGCGCGGCGACCCGCAGAAGCGACGGTCCCCGGCGGCCCGGTGACCGCCAAGACCTACGTGAGCATCGACGGCGCGGCGACCCGCCGAAGCGACGGCGACCCACAGAAGCGACGGCACGGCACCCCGCAGGACGTGGGCGAGGCGACGAGGCGTGACAGGGCTGAGGCGCCCGTTCCGGACCGATTGGGCGAAGGAGGAGCGTATGACTAGACTGGGCCGACGGCCCGCCCGGCCGGGTGGTCCGCGAGCGGTGGCGAAAGGCGGAGAAGCGTGGCTTCCACGAATGACATCAAGAACGGCATGATCCTCGACCTGGACGGTCAGCTGTGGCAGGTGCTGTGGTTCCAGCACCACAAGCCGGGCAAGGGCAACACCGTCGTCCGTACGAAGATCAAGAACGTGATGTCCGGCAAGATCGTCGACAAGACGTTCAACTCCGACACCAAGGTCGACACCGCCACCGTCGACCGCCGGGACATGCAGTACCTCTACAACGACGGTGAGAACTACGTCTTCATGGACGTGACCAGCTTCGAGCAGCTCGAGCTGCGCCCCGAGGTCGTCGGCGACGCCAAGGACTTCCTGCTCGAGGAGAACACCGCCACCGTCGCGATCCACGAGGGCACCCCGCTCTACATCGAACTGCCCGCGTCGGTCGAGATGGAGATCACCTACACCGAGCCCGGCCTGCAGGGCGATCGCTCCACCGGCGGCACCAAGCCGGCCACTCTTCAGACCGGACGTCAGATCCAGGTCCCGCTCTTCCTCAACGTCGGGGACCGCGTCAAGGTCGACACCCGCACCGGCGATTACCTCGGCCGTCTGTGACCGGGACCGCCCCCCGCCACCCCTCGTCCACCCGGCACAAGGCCCGCAAGCGCGCGCTCGACATCATGTTCGAGGCGGAGCTGCGCGGCAGGTCCGTGCTGGCCACGCTCACCGAGCGTACGGACGCCGCGGAACCGCCGGTGCGTGAGTACACCGGCGAGATCGTCCGCGCCTTCGACGAGCACGCCGCCGACGTCGACGCCCGCATCAGTGCGGCGCTCGACAAGGACTGGTCGCTCGACCGCATGCCGCTGGTCGACCGCACCGCCTGCCGGATCGCGGTGACCGAGATGGTCTACCTCGATCTGCCGATCGGCGTCGCGGTCACCGAAGCCATCGCCCTGGTCGAGGAGTACTCGACCGACGAATCCCCGACATTCGTCAGTGGCGTCCTGAACAACGTCGTCCTCGACTGACCGATCCCGAAAGGACCCGTCCTCCCATGCCTGTCGTCCGTCACCGCGCACTACTCGTCTTGGAGGACGGCCGTTCCTTCGTCGGCACGTCCTTCGGGGCCGAGGGGGAGACCTTCGGTGAGGCGGTGTTCTCCACCGGCATGACCGGTTACCAGGAGACCCTCACCGACCCCTCCTACCGCAACCAGATCGTCGTGGCCACCGCCCCGCACATCGGCAACACCGGCTGGAACGACGAGGACGACGAGTCCGACCGGATCTGGGTCGCCGGCTACGTCGTCCGTGACCCCGCCCGGGTGCCCTCCAACTGGCGTTCCCGGCGCACCCTGGAGGAGGCGATGGCCGCCCAGGGGATCGTCGGGATCGCCGGTGTCGACACCCGCGCGCTGACCCGCCACCTGCGCGAGCGTGGCGCGATGCGGATGGCGATCTCCACCGTCGGGACGGACCCGCAGGCCCTGCTGGAGCGGGTGCTGGCCCAGCCCTCGATGGCCGGGCAGAACCTCGTCGGCGAGGTCACGACGGCCGCCCCGTACGTGGTGCCGGCGATCGGGACGAGCCGGACCGGCCGGCAGCTGACCCTGGCCGCGGTCGACCTCGGCATCAAGTCGATGACCCCGCACCGGCTGGCCGAGCGGGGCGTGCAGACCACGGTCTTCCCCGCCGATGTGACGTACGAGCAGCTGATGGCGATCCGGCCCGACGGGGTCTTCTTCTCGAACGGCCCGGGGGACCCGGCCACGGCCGACGCCCAGGTGGCCCTGCTGCAGCAGGTGCTCGCGGCCGGCACACCGTTCTTCGGGATCTGCTTCGGCAACCAGCTCTTCGGCCGGGCGCTGGGCTTCGGCACCTACAAGCTGAAGTACGGCCACCGCGGCATCAACCAGCCGGTGATGGACCTGGCCACCCGCAAGGTCGAGGTCACCGCGCACAACCACGGGTTCGCCGTCGACGCCCCCCGCGAGGGTGGCACCGCCACCCCGTACGGGGAGGCGCGGGTGAGCCACGTCAACCTCAACGACGACGTCGTGGAGGGACTCGCGCTGCACGACGCGTACGGCCGGATGAAGGCCTTCTCCGTGCAGTACCACCCGGAGGCGGCCGCCGGGCCGCACGACTCCAGCTACCTGTTCGACCGCTTCGTCGACCTGATGGAGGCCTGAGATGGGACGCCGCACCGACATCGAATCGATCCTCGTCATCGGCTCCGGCCCGATCGTCATCGGCCAGGCCTGTGAGTTCGACTACTCCGGCACCCAGGCGTGCCGGGTGCTGCGCGAGGAGGGCTACCGGGTGATCCTGGTGAACTCCAACCCGGCGACGATCATGACCGACCCGGAGTTCGCCGACGCGACCTACCTGGAGCCGATCACCCCCGAGTTCGTCGAGAAGGTCATCGCCAAGGAGCGCCCCGACGCCCTGCTGCCGACCCTGGGCGGCCAGACCGCGCTCAACACCGCCGTCGCGCTGCACGACAACGGCGTGCTGGAGAAGTACGGCGTCGAACTGATCGGCGCCTCGATCGAGGCGATCCTGCGCGGCGAGGACCGCGAGCAGTTCAAGGAGATCGTCGAGGCCCTCGAGGTGCCCGGCCCGAAGGCCGAGGTCGCCCGCTCCCGGATCTGCCACACCATGGACGAGTGCGTGGCCGCCGCCGCGGAACTGTCCTACCCGGTGGTCGTCCGCCCCTCCTTCACGATGGGCGGCCTCGGCTCCGGTTTCGCGTACGACGAGAACGACCTGCACCGGATCGCCGGCGCCGGCCTGGACGCCAGCCCCACCACCGAGGTGCTGATCGAGGAGTCGATCATGGGCTGGAAGGAGTACGAGCTCGAGGTGATGCGTGACCACGCCGACAACGTGGTGGTGGTCTGCTCGATCGAGAACTTCGACCCGGTCGGGGTGCACACCGGCGACTCGATCACCGTCGCCCCGGCGATGACGCTGACCGACCGTGAGTACCAGCAGATGCGCGACGTCGGCATCGCGATCATTCGCGCGGTCGGGGTCGACACCGGCGGCTGCAACATCCAGTTCGCGATCAACCCGGTCGACGGCCGGATGGTCGTGATCGAGATGAACCCCCGGGTCTCGCGCTCGTCGGCGCTGGCCTCCAAGGCCACCGGCTTCCCGATCGCCAAGATCGCTGCCAAGGTCGCCGTCGGCTACACCCTCGACGAGATCCCCAACGACATCACCGCCGAGACCCCGGCCTCCTTCGAGCCCACCTTGGACTACGTCGTGGTCAAGGTCCCGCGGTTCGCGTTCGAGAAGTTCCCCTCCGCCGACGACACCCTCACCACCCACATGAAGGCGGTCGGTGAGGTGATGGCGATCGGGCGCAACTTCACCGAGGCGCTGGGCAAGGCACTGCGCTCGATGGAGGACGACAAGGCCCAGCTCGACGTCGCCGGCCCGATCACCGCGACCGTCGAGGAGCTGCTGGCCGGCGCCGCCCGCCCGCACGACGGCCGGATCAACGACGTCTACCGGGCGCTGCGTGCGGGGGCCACACCGGAGCAGGTGTTCGAGGCGACGAAGATCGACCCCTGGTTCATCGACCAGCTGCTGCTGGTCACCGAGGTGGTCGACGAGGTCCGCGAGGCCGCCGAGCTCACCCCCGAGATCCTGCTGTACGCCAAGCACCACGGCCTGTCCGACGCCCAGATCGGCGCCATCCGCGGCCTGCGCACCGACGTCGTCGCCGGCGTCCGGTGGGCGCTGGGCATCCGGCCGGCGTACAAGACCGTCGACACCTGCGCGGCGGAGTTCGCGGCGCGTACGCCCTACCTGTACTCCAGCTACGAGCTGACCGACACCGATTCCGAGGTCACCCCGCGGGAGAAGCCGGCGGTGATCATCCTCGGTTCGGGGCCCAACCGGATCGGCCAGGGCATCGAGTTCGACTACTCGTGCGTGCACGCCTCGATGACCCTGCACGAGGCCGGCTACGAGACGATCATGGTCAACTGCAACCCGGAGACCGTCTCCACCGACTACGACACCTCCGACCGGCTCTACTTCGAGCCGCTCACCCTGGAGGACGTGCTGGAGATCCACCACGCCGAGTCGGCCGCCGGCCCGATCGCCGGGATGATCGTCCAGCTCGGCGGGCAGACCCCGCTGAAGATGGCCCAGGCGCTCAAGGACGCCGGGGTCAGGATCGTCGGCACCAGCCCTGAGTCGATCGACCTCGCCGAGGAGCGCGGGGCGTTCGGCGCGGTGCTGGAGGAGGCCGGGCAGCTGGCGCCGAAGTACGGCACCGCCTATTCGTTCGAGGAGGCCTCCAAGGTCGCCGGTGAGATCGGCTATCCGGTGATGGTCCGTCCCTCGTACGTGCTGGGCGGGCGCGGCATGCAGATCGTCGACAGTGAGGACGGTCTGGCCGAGTACATCGGCCGGGCCCACGCCATCTCGCCGAAGCACCCGGTGCTGATCGACCGGTTCCTCGACGACGCCACCGAGATCGACGTGGACGCCCTCTACGACGGCACCGAGCTCTACCTCGGCGGCGTGATGGAACACATCGAGGCCGCCGGCGTGCACTCCGGCGACTCGGCCTGCTCGCTGCCGCCGGCCACCCTCGGCCAGGAGATCATCGACGCGATCCGGGTCGCCACCGAGGCGATCGCCGAGGGCGTCGGCGTCCGCGGCCTGATCAACATCCAGTACGCCCTGCAGGGCACCACCCTGTACGTGCTCGAGGCGAACCCGCGGGCCTCCCGGACCGTGCCGTTCGTCTCCAAGGCGACCGGCACCCAGCTGGCCAAGGCGGCCGCCCGGATCATGCTCGGGGAGACGATCGCCGAGCTGCGGGCCGGCGGGATGCTGCGCGCCGAGACCGACGGGGCCGCGATCTGGCCGGGTCTGCCGATCGCGCTCAAGGAGGCGGTGCTGCCGTTCAACCGCTTCCGCACCACCGAGGGCACCTTCGTCGACACTGTCCTCGGCCCGGAGATGAAGTCCACCGGCGAGGTGATGGGCCTCGACGACGACTTCGGCACCTCCTTCGCCAAGGGCCAGATCGCCACGTACGGCACCCTGCCCACCGGCGGGACGATCTTCGTGTCGGCCGCCAACCGGGACAAGCGCAACATGGTCTTCCCGATCAAGCACCTGGCCGACATGGGCTTCCGGATCATGGCGACCGGCGGCACCGCCTCGGTGCTGCGTCGCCACGGGGTCGACGTGGTCGAGGTGCGCAAGGCCAGCGAGGGGACCGGCCCGAACGGCGAGCCGACCGTCACCGATCTGATCAACAGCGGTGAGGTCGACCTGATCTTCAACACCCCGCACGGCTCGACCCAGGCCGGCGGCCAGCCCCGCAAGGACGGCTGGGAGATCCGCACCGCCGCGGTGCTGCACAACGTTCCCTCGGTCACCACCTCGCAGGGCCTGTCGGCCGCGGTGCTGGGCATCGAGGCGCTGCGCAACGGCGGCATCGGTGTCCGCTCGCTGCAGGACTGGGAACGGACCACCTCCGACATCGTCGCGGCCCATCTCGGCACCGCTCCTACCGGCGCCGCTCCTACCGGCACCGCTCCGACCGGCGCTGCTCGTACCGACACGGTCCACACCGGCGCCGCTCCCCGCCACGCTGCTCCCACCCACGCCGGGGCCTGAGGTGGCCGTACACATCCCCGGAGCCCTGGTCGACGCCGCCTACGCCGGCGTCGGCCGGCCGACCCTGTTCCGGCTGGGTGGGGGAGACCCGGAGGTCGCCCACGAGACGACGCTGGACTGGCTCGCCTGGTGGGGGCGGACACCCGCCCGCCGGGCCCTGCTGGAGCTGGCCTTCGGCAGCCGGGGCACCCCGGTGGAGGTGGCCGGGATCCGCTTCGGCGGCCCGGTCGGCCTCGCCGCGGGGATGGACAAGGACGCCCGGGCACTGATGGCCTGGGCCCGGCTGGGCTTCTCCCACGTCGAGTTCGGCACGGTCACCGGGCAGCCCCAGCCCGGTAATCCCAAGCCGCGGATGTTCCGGCTGCGCCCCAGCCACGGGGTGATCAACCGGATGGGCTTCAACAACGCGGGCTCGGAGGCCATCGCCGCCCGGCTGGAGCTGGCCGGGGTGCGGCGCGGCAACCATGCCGCCGGGATGCCGGTCGGGGTCTCCATCGGCAAGACCAAGGTCGTCGCGCTGGCGGACGCGGTCGAGGACTACCTGTCCTCCCTGCGCCGGCTGGTCCACCTCGTCGACTACCTGGCGATCAACGTGTCGAGCCCCAACACGCCGGGCCTGCGGTCCCTGCAGGGCGCCGACGAGCTGTCCGGCCTGGTCCGCGCGCTGGTCGACGAGGCCGCCGTCCAGGCGGAGGAGTCGTCCCAGTCGACGCTGGGCCCGGTGCCGGTCTTCGTGAAGATCGCCCCCGACCTCGAGTGGTCCGCGATCGACCAGGCCCTGGAGGTCTGCGCCGCGGCCGGGGCGGCCGGGATCATCGCCACCAACACCACGCTGGGTCGTGACGGGCTGGCGCCCGAGGACAGGCCGCTGGCCGGGCAGGCCGGCGGCCTGTCCGGCGCGCCGCTGACCGCCCGCGCCCTCGAGGTCGTCTCGTACGTCACGGCGCACACCGACCTGCCGGTGATCGGTGTCGGCGGCATCATGACCGCCGACGACGCCCGGGCGATGCTCCAGGCCGGGGCGTCGCTGGTCCAGATCTTCACCGGCTTCATCTACAGCGGGCCCGGACTGGTCCGCGACATCAACCGACTCACCACCGACCGGCTCGCCGTCCCACGAGGCTGACCCACCGACCGTCTCCCGGCGGGCACCCCGTCGGGCCGACCAGATCCGGCGGCCCGGGCCGCCACGCAGGAGACACCATGCCCGAGATCAGCTACGCCGCCCGACTCGCCACCGTGACCGCCACCCGCGGCCGGCTCTGCGTCGGCATCGACCCGCACCCGGCCATCCTCGAGAGCTGGGGCCTGCCCCGGACGGTGGCCGGGCTCGAGGCCTGCGCCCGCGGCATGGTCGAGGCGCTGGGCGGCACCGTCGCGGTCTTCAAACCGCAGTCGGCCCTGTTCGAGGAGTACGGCGCGGCCGGCATCGCCGTGCTGGAGCAGGTCCTGGCCGACGTCCGGGCGGCCGGCGCGTTGTCGATCCTCGACGTGAAGCGCGGCGACATCGGCTCCACGATGGCCGGGTACGCCCGGGCCTACCTGGTGGAGGGGGCACCGCTGGCGGCCGACGCGATCACTCTGAGCCCCTACCTCGGCTACGGCTCGCTGCGCCCGGCCCTCGACCTGGCCATCGAGCACGGTCGCGGCGTGTACGTCCTGGCCCGGACCTCCAACCCCGAGGGCGACCACGTCCAGCTCGCCACCGGCCCCGATGGCCGACCGGTCGCCCAGCAGATCGTCGACGAGGCCGCCGGGACCAACCGGCAGGTCCTCGACAGCACTGCCGGCGGGAGCAGTGTCACCGGGAGCAGTGTCGCCGGGACCAACGGCCCGGGGGCGATGGGCCCGGTGGGGCTGGTCGTCGGCGCCACCCGGCTGGACACCGGCATCGACCTGGATGCCTTCAACGGCTCGATCCTGGCTCCCGGGATCGGTGCCCAGGGCGGGAAGGTGGCCGATCTCCCCCGGATTTTCGGCGCTTCACTAGGGAATGTGCTGCCGACCACGAGTCGTGGTGTGATGGGCGCGGGGCCGGACGCCGATGCACTGCGTCGGGCCGCGCGCGAGCAGGTCATCTCGATGGTCTAACGTGCATGCCGTAGCAGCGGGAGACGTCATTCGAAAGGGGCACACCGGTGCCGATCCCACCCTTGAGCGAGGAGCAGCTGCAGGACGCCCGGGCGGCGGCCGCCCAGGCACGCCGGGAACGGGCTGCGGTCAAGGCCAAGGTCAAGGCTGGTGAACTCACCGTCGGCGATGTGCTGGATCTGGCCGCCCGGGACGATATCATCGCCCACATCCGCGTCGTCGACCTGCTGAAGTCGGTCCCGCGGGTCGGTCCCAAGCGCGCCGAGGTGTTGATGGAACGGTTCGACATCGCCTCCGGAAGGAGGCTGCGCGGCCTGGGCCGCCACCAGATCGCCGCGCTGAAGAAGGAGTTCTCGTGACCGTAGCCCCGGGTCGGGTCGTCGTGCTGTCCGGACCGACGGCGGTCGGCAAGGGCACCGTCATGACGCGGTTGCGCGAGCTCCACCCCGAGGCGTACGTCTCCGTCTCCGCCACCACCCGGCCGGCCCGGCCGGGGGAGCGCGACGGGGTGCACTACTGGTTCGTCTCGGACACGGAGTTCGACGAGATGATCGCCTCCGACGGCCTGCTGGAATGGGCCGAGGTGCACGGTGCTGCCCGGTACGGCACGCCGCGCCGCCCGGTCGACGATGCCGTCGCGGCCGGTCGTACGGTCATCCTGGAGATCGACCTGCAGGGTGCCCGCCAGGTCAGGGAGAACTGCCCCGACGCGTTCTTCGTCTTCCTCGCGCCGCCGAGTCCGGAGGAGTTGATCCGCCGGCTGCAGGGGCGTGGCACCGAGACCCCGCAGCAGCAGGCCCGGCGGTTGGAGACGGCCCGGACCGAGATGGCGGCACGTGACGAATTCGACGTCGTGGTGGTGAACGAGGATGTCGAAGGAACCGTCGACAAGCTGGTAGAGTTGTGTGGTCTGTGACACCGTCGGTGCCACGCTCCTAGGTTGCAGAAGGCTGATCTTGACTACTGAATCCACGCCCCCGGGAATCACGAACCCCCCGATCGACGACCTCCTGACGCGGGTCGACTCGAAGTACCGCCTGGTGCTGTTCGCCGCGAAGCGTGCTCGCCAGATCAACGCCTACTACGCCCAGCTGGGCGGTGGGCTGCTGGAGAACGTCGGTCCGCTGGTCGAGACCGAGATCCAGGAGAAGCCGCTGTCGATCGCGCTGCGCGAGATCAACGAGGGCCTGCTCGAGTTCACCGAGATCGACCCGGAGGCCGAGGCCGCTGCCCAGCAGGCCGCGTTCGGTGAGGACTTCATGGAGGGCGACTTCGGGTCGTACGACTTCGGCGACGGCCTGGACGCCGGTGAGGGCTTCGAGCTGCCCGGCAGCGAGCCCGCCAGCGGCGAGTCGACCGACCAGCAGGGCTGACCGCCGGTCATGGCTCGGGTCATCCTCGGCGTCGCCGGTGGCATCGCCGCCTACAAGGCATGTGAGGTCATCCGCCGGCTCCGGGACCCGGGCCATGACGTACGCGTGGTGCCGACGGCGAACGCACTGCAGTTCGTCGGCGTCACCACCTGGGAGGCACTGTCCGGCCACCCCGTCGCCACCGACGTGTGGACGGGGGCGGCCGAGGTGCCGCATGTCCGGCTCGGTCAGCAGGCCGATCTCGTCCTGGTCGCCCCGGCGACGGCGGACCTGCTCGCCCGCGCCGCCGGCGGGCGGGCCGATGACCTGCTGACCAACATCCTGCTCACCGCCCGCTGTCCGGTGGTGATGTTCCCCGCCATGCACACCGAGATGTGGCTGCACGAGGCCACCCGGGCGAACGTGGCGACGTTGCGTGGCCGGGGCGTCGTGGTCGCTGATCCCGACTCCGGCCGGCTCACCGGCGCGGACAGCGGCCCGGGCCGGTTGCCCGACCCGGGCGACATCCGCGCGGTCGCCGAGGCAGTGCTGGAGCTTCCCGCACTGGCCGGCCCCGCGGCGGCCCGGGACCTGACCGGGCTGCGCGTGGTGGTCTCGGCGGGCGGCACCCAGGAGGCCCTCGACCCGGTGCGCTTCCTCGGCAACCACTCCTCGGGCCTGATGGGCATCGGCATCGCCCGCGCCGCCCGGCTGCGCGGCGCCGACGTGACCCTTGTCGCCGCGCGGATGGACCACGAGCCACCCGCCGGGGTCGAGGTGCGCCGGGTCGTCTCCACCGGGGACCTTGCCCGGGCCATGCTGGAGCTCGCCCCGTCGGCCGATGTCGTGGTGATGGCCGCGGCCCCGGCCGACTTCACCACCGCCGCCCCCGCGGACCACAAGATCAAGAAGGACGGCCAGGCCGGCCTGACCCTCGACCTGGTGCAGACCACCGACGTCCTGGCGACCCTGGCCGGCTCGAAGCCCGCCGGACAGACCCTGGTCGGCTTCGCCGCCGAGACGGCCGACAGCCGCGCCGAGCTGGTGGAGCTCGGGACCGCGAAACTGCGCCGCAAGGGGGCCGACCTGTTGGTCTGCAACGACGTGAGTGGCGGCAAGGTCTTCGGCGACGCCGACACCGCAGCGGTGATCATCGATCGTGCCGGGCTCGTCACCGAGTGCGCCGGCCGCAAGGACGTCGTCGCCCATGCGATCTGCGACGCCGTGCTCGCGCAGCACACGCATCCCGCCACACCCTGACGCACCAGGTCGTGGGTGTCCGAGACCTGCAATAGCGTACATTGTTTCCCATGGATGTCAGCAAGGACCTCGTCCAGCATATTGCAGTATTCGGAGAGAGCGGCAGCGGCAAAACCGTCCTACTCTCTTCATTCTACGGAGCCGCGCAGGAGCCTCAGTTCCTGAAGAAGAGCCTGTTCCACGTGGTGGCTGACGACATCGGCCAAGGTACGAAACTGCACAAGAACTACCTCGGCATGAAAGATTCAGCGCGGGTCCCTCCGGCCAATCACTTTTCGGCCACGTCCTACGCCTTCTCGCTCAAGCTGAAGGAAGGGAACCCCAGGCCATCGCATGCGAAGCCCTTCGACGGCCTACGCCTCATTTGGCACGACTATCCGGGCGAGTGGTTCGAGCAGGACGTCAGCGGACCCGAAGAAGCCCAACGTAGAGTCGAAACCTTCAGGTCCTTGCTGATCTCCGACGTCGCTCTCCTGCTGGTGGATGGCCAACGGCTGCTGGACAACGCTGGTCAAGAGGAAGCATACCTGAAGTCCTTGTTCACCAGCTTCAAGAATGGACTGCTGTTACTCAAGGATGAGCTCTTGACGGATGGCAAGCCGCTGGTCGAGTTCCCCGGGTATGGATCGTCGCTCTGTCGAAGGCCGATCTCCTGCCTGACCTGGACGTGTACAAGTTTCGGGATCTCGTTATCGGCAAGGCGGGCGACGAGTTGGCTCTGCTCCGCGATGTGCTCGCTGGGCTGGTCGCAGCCAGCAGCGCATTGGCTGTGGGCGAGGACTTCCTACTTCTTTCGTCGGCTGAGTTCGGTGAGGACAAGATCGAGGTGACGAAGCGTGTCGGACTGGACCTGATCCTGCCTGTGGCCGCCATCCTGCCGTTCGAGAGACTCGTCGGATGG
Organism: Raineyella sp.; assembly: GCF_034933565.1. Taxonomy (NCBI): domain Bacteria; kingdom Bacillati; phylum Actinomycetota; class Actinomycetes; order Propionibacteriales; family Propionibacteriaceae; genus Raineyella; species Raineyella sp. The sequence goes on along the minus strand of NZ_JAYFNG010000006.1, from coordinate 41,166 downwards.
GGCGATGCCAAGAAGCTGCCCCCCAAGATGCTGGAAGACCTGCTTGGTGGCGCGGTTGCGTTGGCCCCGCTGCTGATCGGTGCTCTTAACAAGAAGAAACTGCCGGGCGCAATCGGCCTTGTACTGGGTCTCATTTTCTCTGGTATCAGCGAGGACACCTTGAGAGAAGCGGCCAAGTTGGTAGGGGAAAAGCTCGAGGAAGTCAACTCCGACGCTTTGGTCAAGCATGACAATCTGACAGCCACATTGACTGGGTTCAAGATGGACTTGGAGAAGGGCGAGCAGCAAGACATCCTTCTCAGGAGCCACCTGTGAGACTGATCTGGGCTACTCGTGGCCGGACCTGGGGTTTCCGGTTTCTCCTCGATGGTGGTTTCCCGGATCCCCTCCCGGTCTTCGAAGAAGCGTTCTCGGGCATGCCCGACGATCTGGAAGCCTGGCAGCGTACGGGATCGAATTCCAGGCTCCGGTACGGGAGTGAAGGCGCCACCACCGCCCTGCGATTCCGAGATCCATTGGATCGGCGAGATCGTGCCGGCAGAGTCATCCCCCAGGAGTTCGTCGTGCTGGGCGACGACGCTTGGCGGATTGACTCGGTTGAGACGGGGCGCTTGTTGGTCTGGCCCGAGGTCGAGGACAGATTCGCTGGCCTCTGGGACTTACCGGAGCCTCCCCCTGTCAAAGAGTGAATCAGCCACCCGGCAGACGACTGTCAAGTGCTCTCGGCACCTCCGGCTGGCGGCATCAGTCGAGCCATGCCCACGGCAGGACACCGGTGCCACTACCCTCAGCGAAAGACGCGCACGTCTGGCTGAATTATCAGAGGCCGTCCGTGGCCTGAAGGCATGATCGTGAACGAGGATCGTCCCTGGTGGGACGGTGGTGATGCCTGGCCTGGGTGTCACCGAGCGGGCCGCTACCCGTCGATCCGATCGCGACCGGTGAGCACCTGGCGGGTCGACAATCTCGGTCCGCTGAGTCGTACGGTCCACCGGGCCCGTACGCACAGTGGCTTCTCCCTGCGACAGCCGGTGCCCGGTCTGTGGATCTGGCGGACACCATGGGCCGGGTGCATTCGGTGTCCCATCGCGGCGCGCTCCGCTGGTCCCGACAGCGCAGCACCCTCGAGATCATCCTGCTGTGCCAGCGGCCCTCACCCGACCCGTAGCAGCGCCAGGAACATTGCGTCGGTCCCGTGCCGGTGCGGCCACAGCTGGACGAAGCGCTGTCCGCCCCACGGATCGGGGCGGGCACAGTCGGGCACCTCGGGCAGGTACGACGGGGCGTCGAGGACCTCCACGCGGATCCCCCGGATCGCCCTGCTGTCCGGGCCCTCGGCGTCGCCCTGACCGTCCAGCTCCTCGACGACCGTGCGGACGAGGTCCTCGGTCTCCGAGGGGTGCGGGGAGCAGGTGACGTACGCCACCACGCCGCCGGGCAGGGTGGAGCGGATCGCGCTGACCAGCAGTTGCGCCTGCAGCGGGACGAGATCGTCCACGTCCTCGGGCTGGTGGCGCCACCGCGACTCGGGGCGGCGGCGCAGTGCACCCAGACCGGTGCACGGCGCGTCGAGCATCACCCGGGCGAAGACACCGGCCGGCCAGGCGGGCCGGGTGCCGTCGGCACAGATCACCCCGGGACAAGGCCGATAGGCCCTCAGTGCCCGCGTCACCAGCCCGGCGCGATGTTCGGCCACCTCGGCAGCCAGCACGTCCTCGCCCCGGTCGCGGGCCAGCCCGGTGAGCAGCGCCGCCTTGCCGCCCGGGCCCGCACACATGTCCAGCCACGGACCGGCCGGCGCGTCCACCCGGGACAGTGCCAGGGCGACCAGCTGGGACCCTTCGTCCTGCACACCGGCGCGGCCTTCGCGGACGGCGGCCAGGTCGGCCGGGTTGCCGTCCAGCACCGCGCCGTACGGCGACCAGCGGGTCGCGACCGCGCCGGCGGCCACCAACTCGTCCCGGTCGGCCAGCCCCGGGCGGACCACGAGCGTCGGGCGGGGCGCCACATTGTCGGCGTCGAGCGCGGCGAGGGCCCCGTCACCGAGCAGGTCGGCGTAGGTCCGGGCGATCCACAGCGGGTGGTGGGTCCGGACGGCCAGCCGGGCCACGCCGGTGGTGCCGGCGGACAGTTCGTCCAGCCAGCCGTCGAGGTCGCGGGCGGCGACCTTGCGCAGCACCGCGTTCACCAGGCCGGTCACCCGCTCACCGATCGCCGTGCCGGCCAGGTCGACGGCGCTGTCGACGGCGGCCCGGGTCGGGATCCGCATCGACAGCACCTGGTGGGCGCCGATCCGCAGCACGTCGACGACCGCCGGTTGCAACGAGGAGAGCGGCCGGCCGGCCGCGGCCGCCAGGATCGCGTCGTAGGTGCCCTGGAGCCGGCTGGTGCCGGCGACGAGTTCGGTGGCCAGTGCGGCGTCCCGGTCGTCGAGCCGGCGCCGGTCGAGGATGTCGCCCAGCGCGAGGTTGGCGTACGCCCCGCCGGCGTGGACCGAGCGGAGGGCGTCGTACGCCGCGCGGCGGGCCGGGTCCACCGGGCGGCGGGGAGCCGGTCGGTGCCGCTGACCGGGCCCGGGTCGCCCGCCCGGTCGCGTGCCGCCGCGCCGGTCCCCGCTCATCGGTCGAACCCGATCACGTCGGCGTGCAGGCCCCGGGCCCAGTCGGTGGCGGCCATCGCCCGCTTGCCCGCGGGCTGCACCCGCAGCAGTTCGAGCCGGCCGGTGCCGGTGTCGACGTGCACGCTGCGCCGGGCCCGCTCGACGGTGCCGGGCCGGGCCGAGGGCAGATCGGTCGGCAGCGCCTCGAGCACCCGGAACTTCTGCCCGTCCAGGGTGGTCCACGCTCCGGGGGTGGGGGTGCAGGCGCGGATCCGCCGGTCGATCTCCTCGACCGGGGCGGTCCAGTCGATCCGGGCGTCGTCGGGCCCCAGTTTCGCGGCGTACGTCCCGCCGTCGGCCGGCTGCTCGACACAGCTGACGGTGCCGTCCTCGAGGCGGTCCATCGTCTCGGTGAGGAGGGCGGCGCCGGAGACGGCGAGCCGGCCGAGCAGGTCACCGGCGGTCTCCCGGGGCCCGATCGGGGTGCGCAGGGTGCCGCAGACCGGCCCGGCGTCGAGCTCCTCGACGATCCGGAAGGTGACCGCGCCGGTCTCGGTCTCGCCGTGCAGGATCGCGGACTGCACCGGGGCCGCGCCACGGTAGGCGGGCAGCAGCGAGAAGTGCAGGTTGACCCAGCCCCGGGCGGGGATCTCGAGCAGGGAACCGGGCAGCAGCGCCCCGTACGCCACCACCGGGCAACAGTCCGGGGCGAGCCCGCGCAGCTGGGCGTGGAACTCGGGGTCGCGCGGGCGGGCGGGCTTCAGCACCGGGATGCCGAGCTCGGCGGCCCGGGCGGCCACCGGGCTGGGGCTGAGCGCCCCGCCGCGTCCCCGCCGGGCGTCGGGGCGGGTCACCACCGCGACGACCTCGTGGCGCGAGGCGACCAGGGCCTCGAGACTGGGCAGGGCGACATCAGGGGTACCGGCGAAGACGAGGCGCACCTGCCGAGTCTATCCTCAGCCGATCCGCACCGGATCGACGACGATCCGGACTGCGCCGGGGTCCTTGTGGGCCGTCCGGATCGCCTGCACGTCCCGGATCGTCTCGACCGCAGCGGCACCGGCGGCCAGCGGGGCCCGTACGGTCAGCCGCCAGGTGTCGCCCAGCGCCCCGTCCACCTCGAGCACCGGTGCCGGCCCCCACACCTCGACGTCGTCGGCGAGGATCAGCTGGCCGGCCAGGCCCTCCACGCCGACCTGGTCGCCCTCCACCACGATGAGCCGGGCCGCGGGCGGGAAGCCGGCCTCGCGGCGGTCCTCCAGCTCGCGGGCGGCCAGCCCGGCCGGATCCAGTCGGATCAGGGCCTGCACCGCCGGGTGGTCCGCGGCACCGACGACCAGCACCGAGCCGCCGTGCTCGCCGGGCCGGACCAGGGCACACACGTGCAACCAGCGCCGCAGCGCCTCCTCGGCGGCCCGCAGGTCGGCCCGGAGCAGGGGCGTGTCGGCGTCCAGCAGCACCGCGGCGCTGTAGCCGTCCTCGGCCGCCGGCTCCGCGCCGGGGGTGCAGATCACCAGCGCGCTGCGGTCGTCGACCGTCGCGAGGATGTGCCCGGCGTGCGACTGGCGGATCGGCACCTGCGGGAACGCCCGGCCGAGCTCCTCGGCGGTCCGCTCCGCGCCCACCACGGGGGCGCGCCAGCCGGTGGAGCCGCACTCGGGGCAGGCCCAGGCCTGCGGGCGGGCACCGCACAGGCCGCAGATCAGCCCGTCCTCGCGGCCGTGCAGGGGGCCGCCGCAGGCACCGCAGTGCAGCTGGGTGCGGCACTGCCGGCAGACCACGACCACCTGATAACCGCCGCGTGGCACCTGGACGAGCACCGGTCCCGAGGCGAGCCCGGCCCGGATGATGTCGAAGGCGTCGTGCGGCAGCCGGCCGAGCTGGTCGGGCCGGTCGCGGGGGGTCCGGACCACTGCGGACAGCTCACGCTGGTCGTGGCCGGCCAGGGCGATGGGGCGCAGCCAGCCGCGCTCGACCAGGGCCTGGGCCTCGGTGCTGCGGCCGTACCCGGCCAGCATCAGCGCGGCGCCGGCCCGCTGGGCGCGCAGCGCGGCGACCTCGCGGATGTGCGGGTAGGGCGCGCGCGGTTCGGCGAGCAGGTCGTTCCCCTCGTCCCAGACGCCGAGGAACCCGAGGTCCTGCACCGGCGCCCAGACCGCGCCGCGGGTGCCGATCACCACCCGGGCCTGGCCCCGCAGGGCGGCCAGGAAGCTCCGGTAGCGGGCGGCCGGGCCGGAATCGGCGGTGAGGGTGACGAAACCGCTGTCGGCGAACGCCACTCGGCAGGCCTCGGCCAGCCTGGTGACGTCGTGGGCATCCGGGACGACGAGGACGGCACTGCGTCCGGCGCCGACCGCGGCGGCGGCGCCCGCGACCAGCCCGGCGGCCCAGTCACCGAGCGGACCCGGGGTCGGGGCGACCTGCCAGAACGCCCGGGGTGCCGCCCCGTGCCCGATCGCCTCGAGACAGGCCGTGCCCGCCGGGTACCGGCCCAGCGGATGGGGGGCGGCCAGCGCCCGCCGCGCGTCGAGCGGGGGACGGTACGGGGGCTCGGCGGCCTCGGCCGCGGCGTGGCGCGGCGGCACGGCGAGCCGGACGACGTCGGCGAAGGAGCCGCCCCAGTGGTCGGCGACGGCGCGGACCAGGCCGGCGATCTCCTCGGTCAGCACCCGTTCGGCGGACACCACCCGGCCCAGCTCGGAGAGCTGCTGCACAGCGGTGCCGGGGCCGAGGTCGTCCCCGTCGATGCGCTGCAGCACGAAGCCGTCGCGCTGCTGACCGGCGAACGGGACCCGGACCCGGACCCCGGGCAGGGCGGTCGGGCCCTGGGCGGTGCCGACCCGGTAGTCGAACAGCCGGTCGAGGTGCAGCAGGGGCATGTCGACGGCCACCCGGGCCACCGGCTGTCGCACCATCTCGCTCATGGGTCGATCGTAGGGCGGGCCCCAGACACTAGACTCTGCCGCGTGGGAATCCAGATCACGCCGAGCATCCTTGCCGCCGACTTCGCCAACCTCGACCGCGACATCGCGGCGGTGCCCAGCGCCGATGCCATCCACGTGGATGTGATGGACAACCACTTCGTCCCCAACCTCACCATCGGGCTGCCCGTCGTCGAGGCGCTCCGCCGGCGGACCACCCACGAGCTGGACCTGCACCTGATGATCGAGGACCCCGACCGCTGGGCGCCCGAGTACGTCGAGGCCGGGGCGCAGTCGGTGAGCTTCCACGCCGAGGCGGCCGCCGCGCCGGTGCGGCTGGCCCGCGAGATCCGTGCCCTGGACGCGAAGGCCGCCCTCGGGATCAAGCCCGCCACCCCGATCGAGCCGTACGCGGACCTGCTGGTCGAGTTCGACAGGATCCTGATCATGACCGTCGAGCCGGGCTTCGGTGGGCAGGCGTTCCTGGACGTGGTGATGCCGAAGATCCGCCGGACCCGCGAGCTGATCCGCAACACCGGGCTGCAGATCGCCATCCAGGTCGACGGCGGCATCTCCGAGCGGACCATCGACCAGGCGATCGCGGCCGGGGCCGACGTGTTCGTCGCCGGCTCAGCCGTCTACGGCGCCGAGGACCCGGACGCGATGGTCCGGTCGCTGCGCGCCCACGGCGACGCCGAGATCCACCACAACCACGTGCACTGATCCACCGCGACCACGCGCACCGGTCCACCGACCCTGACCCCGCGCCGCTTGACCCCGAGACCCCGACCGACACGCACCAAGGACGACATGCGCTACATCTCCACCCGTGGCGGCGCCGAGCCGCGTACGTTCTCCGACATCCTGCTGGAGGGGCTCGCCCCCGACGGCGGCCTCTACCTGCCGGAGGAGTACCCGCACGTGACCCCCGGGATGCTGGACCGGTGGCGTACGGTCCTCGCCGAGCAGGGCTACGCCGCCCTGGCGTACGAGGTGCTGGCGCTGTTCATCGACGACATCCCCGCCGATGACCTGCGGGCGATCTGCGAGCGGACCTACACCGCCGAGGTGTTCGGCGACGATGCGGTGGTCTCGCTCACCGACCTCGGTGACGGCGTACAGCTCGAGGGGCTGTCGCACGGTCCGACGCTGGCCTTCAAGGACATGGCGATGCAGCTGCTCGGCGCCCTGTTCGAGTACGAGCTGGGCCGGCGCGGCCAGGAGCTGAACGTGCTCGGCGCGACGAGCGGCGACACCGGCTCGGCGGCGGAGTACGCGATGCGCGGCCGGGCCGGGATCCGGGTGTTCATGCTGTCGCCGAAGGGCCGGATGAGCGCCTTCCAGCGGGCCCAGATGTACACCCTGGTCGACGACAACATCCACAACATCGTCGTCGACGGGGTGTTCGACGACTGCCAGGACCTGGTCAAGGCGGTCTCCGCCGACGCCGGGTTCAAGCGCGCCGCCCACATCGGCTCGGTCAACTCGATCAACTGGGCCCGGCTGGTGGCCCAGGTGGTCTACTACGTCGCCGGCTACCTGCGGGCCACCACCTCGACCGACGAGGAGGTGTCGTTCGCGGTGCCGACCGGCAACTTCGGCAACATCTGCGCCGGTCACATCGCCCGCCAGATGGGCCTGCCGATCCGCCGCCTGCTGCTCGCCACCAACGAGAACAACGTGCTCGAGGAGTTCTTCCGCACCGGGGTCTACCGGCCGCGCAGCTCCCAGGAGACAATCAAGACCTCCAGCCCCTCGATGGACATCTCGAAGGCGTCGAACTTCGAGCGTTTCGTCTTCGACCTGGTCGGCCGTGACGCGGCGCGGGTGCTCGACCTGTTCACGGCGAAGCTGACCCGGCTGGGCCAGTTCGACCTCAGCGATGACCCGATCTTCACGCAGTGCGCCCAGTGGTACGGCTTCCGGGCGGGGGAGAGCACCCACGCCGATCGGCTGCGGACGATCCGCGAGGTGTGGGAGGACCGCGGCGTGCTGATCGACCCGCACACCGCCGACGCGGTGACGGTCGCCCGTCGGCTGCAGGCGCCGGGCGAGCGGATCGTGGTGCTGGAGACCGCGCAGCCGGTGAAGTTCGCCGAGACGATCCGGGAGGCCCTGGGCCGTGCACCCGAGGTGCCCGCGGCGTACACCGGCCTCGCCTCGCTGGAGCAGCACGTGGTGGAGCTGCCGGTCGACGTCGAGCAGCTCAAGGCCTACATCGCCGGCAACATCGATGCCGGGACCGCCGAGGTCTGAGGCTCACTTCTTGTCGTCGCGACGCCGCAGGAAGCGCTCGAACTCTGCGGCGATCGCCTCCCCGCTCGCTTCGGGCTCCTCGGTGGCGTCCTTCTCCGACTCCAGCATCTGCACGTACTGCGCGATGTCCTCGTCGGCCCGGACGAGTTCGTCCACGCCGTTCTCCCAGGCGGCGGTGTCGACCACGAACGACTGCCAGTCGGCACGCAGGTCCAGCAGCGCCTCGACGCGTCGGGCCAGCGCCAGCGACGCCTTGGGCTGGGGCGGCTCCGAGACATAGTGCGGCACCGCCACCCACAGGGCGGTGGTGTCGATCCCGGCCGCCAGCAGGGCCTGGGTCATCACTCCGGTGATCCCCGTCGGGCCCTCGTACTCGGAGACCTCCGCACCCAGCTCACGGGCCTGGAGCGCGGTGAGCGGCGAGCCGGACACCGGGAACGGCCGGGTGTGCGGGGTGTTGGCCAGCATCGACCCGAGGACGACGGCCCGCTCCACCCCGGCCTCCTGCAGGATGGCGACGATCATCGCGCTCAGCGTGCGCCAGCGCAGGTTGGGCTCGGGGCCGGTGACGGTGACCACGTCGATCTGGGGCAGGTGGGCCACTGAGACGCTGATCGCCGGCCAGGTGAGCTCGCGCTCGCCGCCCTCCTCGACCAACGCGGTGAGCGGCCTGGTCGTCTGGTAATCGAACCAGTCCTCCTCGTCGAGGTCGGCGATGTCCTCGCACGGATAGGTCTGCAGCAGGTGGTCGGCGACCGCACTGGCGGCGTCGCCGGCGTCCCCCCAGCCGCCGAACGCCACCAGGGCGACGGGGGCGGGGTGCTCGTTCTCGGCGGGGCCTGACGTCATGAGAGGCAGGTTACCTGTCCGCACCCACCACGTAGAGTGTTCCGATGTGACCCACTCTTCGTCCGCTCCCTTGAGCCTCCGTGCTGCTCTGGCCCACCGTGTCGTCGTCGCCGACGGGGCAATGGGCACGATGCTGCAGCAGTACGATCTCGGTCTGGATGACTTCGAGGGACACGAGGGCTGCAACGAGATCCTGTCGGTGACCAGGCCGGACGTGCTGGGCGAGATCCACGCCGCGTACTTCGAGGCCGGTTCGGACGCCGTGGAGACGAACACCTTCGGGACCAACCTCTCCGCGCTGGGGGAGTACGGCATCTCCGACCGGATCGCCGAGCTGGCGTACGCGGCGGCGAAGGTCGCCCGGGAGACCGCCGACGCCTGGTCCACCCCCGAGCGGCCCCGCTGGGTGCTCGGCAGCGTCGGGCCCGGCACCAAGCTGCCGACCCTGGGCCACGTACGGTTCCGGGACCTGCGCGACGCCTACCAGGTGCAGGTGGCGGCGATGCTGGCCGGCGGCATCGACGGCGTGCTGATCGAGACCGCCCAGGACATCCTGCAGGCCAAGTCCGCGGTGATCGGCGCCAAGCGGGCCATCGCCGCGTTCAACCAGGAGGGCCCGGGCCGGGACGTCCCGGTGATCGTCTCGGTGACTGTCGAGACGACCGGCACGATGCTGGTCGGGTCCGAGATCGGTGCCGCGCTCGTCGCGCTGGAGCCGCTCGGCATCGACATGATCTCGATGAACTGCGCGACCGGTCCGGCCGAGATGCGCGAGCACCTGCACCATCTCGCCGACAACGCCCGGATCATGGTCGGCTGCATGCCGAACGCCGGCCTGCCCGAGCTGACCGCCGACGGTGCCCGCTACCCGCTGCAGCCGGACCAGCTCGCCGACGCCCTCGACGAGTACGTCCACGACTTCGGCCTGTCGCTGGTCGGCGGCTGCTGCGGCACGACGCCGGAGCACATCCGCCGGGTGGTCGAGCGGGTCGGTGGGCGCGAGCTCACCCCGCGACCGTTCACCCCGGCCCCGAGCGCCTCCTCGCTCTACACCGACGTGCCGTTCCGGCAGGACCTCTCCTACCTGGCCATCGGCGAGCGGACCAACGCCAACGGCTCGAAGGCGTTCCGCGAGGCGATGCTGGCGGAGAACTGGGACGAGTGCGTCGACATCGCCAAGCAGCAGACCCGCGGCGGCGCCCACCTGCTCGACCTGTGCGTCGACTACGTCGGCCGCGACGGCCGCGCCGACATGGACGAGCTGGCCTTCCGGTTCGCCACCGCCGTCACCCTGCCGATCGTCCTCGACTCCACCGAGCCGCCGGTGATCGAGGCCGGACTGGAGCGCCTCGGCGGGCGTTCGGTGATCAACTCGGTCAACTACGAGGACGGCGACGGGCCCGACTCCCGGCTGGCCAAGGTGATGCCGATGGTCAAGGAGCACGGCGCCGCCGTCGTCGCCCTGACCATCGACGAGGAGGGCCAGGCCCGCACCGCCGAGTGGAAGGTCCGGGTGGCCAACCGGCTGATCGAGGACCTCACCGGCACCTGGGGCCTGCGCCCGGGCGACATCCTGGTCGACACCCTCACCTTCCCGATCGGCACCGGGCAGGAGGAGACCCGCCGCGACGCGCTGGAGACGATCAACGCCATCCGTGAGATCAAGCGGCTCCACCCCGAGGTGAACACCACCCTCGGCGTCTCCAACGTGTCCTTCGGCCTCGCCCCGGCCGCCCGCGTGGTGCTCAACTCGGTCTTCCTGCACGAGGCGGTCGAGGCCGGACTGGATTCCGCCATCGTCCACGCCGCGAAGATCATGCCGATGAACCGGATCCCCGAGGAGCAGCGCCGGGTCGCCCTCGACATGATCCATGACCGGCGCACCGAGGACTACGACCCGCTGTCCACCTTCCTGGAGATGTTCCAGGGCGTCACCACCGCTGACCAGAAGGCCGAGCGGGAGGCGGCGATGGCCGCCCTGCCGGTGGGCGAGCGGCTCACGCAGCGGATCATCGACGGTGAGTCCAAGGGGATCGAGGCCGATCTCGACGAGGCGATGCACGACACCGCCCCGCTGGACATCATCAACACCCACCTGCTGGACGGCATGAAAGTGGTCGGTGAGCTCTTCGGGTCCGGTCAGATGCAGCTGCCCTTCGTACTGCAGGCCGCCGAGACGATGAAGACCGCCGTCGCGTACCTGGAGCCGCACATGGACTCCGACGCCTCGGGCGCCGGCAAGGGCACCATCGTCCTCGCCACGGTGAAGGGCGACGTGCACGACATCGGCAAGAACCTCGTCGACATCATCCTCACCAACAACGGCTACGACGTCGTCAACCTCGGCATCAAGCAGCCGGTCCAGGCGATCATCGAGGCGGCCGAGGAGCACCGTGCCGACGCGATCGGCATGTCCGGCCTGCTGGTCAAGTCGACCGTGGTGATGAAGGACAACCTGCTCGAGCTGAACAGCCGCGGCCTGGCCGGCCGGTACCCGGTCCTGCTGGGTGGCGCCGCGCTGACCCGCTCGTACGTGGAGCAGGACCTGCAGGGGCTGTTCGACGGCGAGGTGCGCTACTCCAAGGACGCCTTCGAGGGGCTGTCCCTGATGAACGCAGTGATGGACGTCAAGCGTGGCGTGCCCGGCGCAGCCCTGCCCGCTCCGCGCGAGCGTCGGGTCAGGGCCGTGGACCGCCCCGACCAGCCGGCGGTCGAGGTCCCCGCCCGCTCCGACGTGGCGTACGACATCGACGTGCCGGCCCCGCCGTTCTGGGGCACCCGGATCGTCAAGGGCACCCCGCTGCGCGAGATCATCGACTGGCTCGACGAACGGGCCACCCTGATGGGCCGCTGGGGGCTGCGCGGGACGCGCGGCGGTGAGTCGTACGAGGAGCTGGCCGCCCGCGAGGGCCGGCCCCGGATCCGCCAGCTGCTCGACCGGATCCGCACCGAGAACCTCGCCGAGCCGGCCGCGGTCTACGGCTACTTCCCGGTCTACTCCAGCGGCGACGATGTGGTGATCCTCGACCCGGCCACCCCGGAGGATCTGGACCGTGAGGTGGGACGCTTCCACTTCCCCCGCCAGCAGCGGCCGCGCTTCCTGTGCATCGCCGACTTCTTCCGCGACCGCGCCCTGGCCCGGGCCAAGGGGCCGGACGTGATGGCGCTGCAGCTGGTGACCATGGGCCCGGTGCTCTCCGAGGCCACCGCGAAGCTGTTCGCTGCCGATGCCTACCGTGACTACCTCGAGCTGCACGGCCTGGGGGTCCAGCTCGCCGAGGCGATGGCGGAGTGGATGCACGCCCGGATCCGTGCCGAGCTGGGCTTCGCCGCCCAGGACACCAGCATCGACGAGATGGTCCGGGACCAGGCCTACCGCGGTTCGCGCTACTCGTTCGGGTACGGCGCCTGCCCCGACCTCGAGGACCGGGCGACCATCACCCGGCTGCTCGACGCCGCCCGGATCGGCGTGGAGCTGTCCGAGGAGTTCCAGCTCCACCCGGAGCAGTCGACCGACGCGTTCGTCGTCCACCACCCGGAGGCCACGTACTTCAATGCCCGCTGACGATTCCTGGACCCTGCCGTCGCTGCCGACCGGCCCGGGCGGTGGCCGGCCCGCCGCCTGCCTGTGGGACTTCGACGGCACGCTGGCCGACACCGAGCCGTTCTGGATCGGCGCCGAGTACGAGCTGGCGGACATGCTCGGCGGGGAATGGAACGACGACCATGCCCGGCAGATCATCGGGGCCGACCTGACCGACGCCGCCCGCTACATGCTGGCGGTCGCCGGGCGCGACGACCTCGCCCCCCGGTGGGTGGTGGACTGGATGGTCGCCCGGGTCACCGGCCGGATCCGCACCGCGGACGACCTGGCGTGGCGACCAGGGGCGCGCGAGCTGCTCGCGGCCCTGGCCGAGGAGGGGGTGCCCTGCGCCCTGGTCTCCTCGTCCTGGCGCCCCGTCCTGGACGCGGTCCTGGAACGGCTGCCGGCCGGCACCTTCCGGGCCAGCGTCGGGGGCGACGAGGTGACCGCCGGCAAGCCCGCCCCGGACCCGTACCTGCAGGCCGCAGGTCTGCTCGGGGTCCCCGCCGAGGACTGCCTGGTGTTCGAGGACTCGGTGACCGGCAGCACCGCCGGGCAGGCGGCCGGCGCCTGGGTGATCGGCGTGCCCAACCTCATCCCGCTGCCGGCGATGCCACGACGGACCGTGCTGCGGACGCTGGAGGGGATCACCCCGGCCGCCCTTTACGCGATGCGCGGGGCGGCAATCTGCCAGGACCGGCCGTGAGACCGCGCCTGCTCGGCGCGGCCCTCGTACTGACCCTCGCCGTCACCGCCGCCGGCTGCACCCAGCCGCCGGCGCCCCCGGCGCCCGACGTGGACCGCCCGGTGCCGCACGAATCGGCCGGCCCCACCCCCACACCACGCCCCGACCGGGACTTCACCGTCGGCACCACCGACGCGATCACCACCACCGACCCGGCCGTGATGACCACCGGTGGCTCCCAGACCGTCGCCTTCTCGGTCTTCCAGCGGCTGATGACCACCCCCGCCGGGCAGGATCTGCTGAAGCCCGACGCCGCCCGCGACTGCATCTTCTCCCAGGCGACCGTCTACACCTGCACGCTGCTGGACGGCCTGCGGTTCCAGTCCGGCCGACCGCTGACCTCCGCCGACGTCAAGTACTCCATCGAGCGGGCCAGGAAGCTCAATGTGGCCGGCTCCGGGGCCGAACAGCTCGCCTCGATCAGCTCGATCGAGACCCCCGACCCGCAGACCGTCCGGTTCGTGCTCTCCTACGCCGACACCGACATCGGCTACGCGCTGGCGACCCCGGCCGCCTCGATCGTCGACCCGGAGGTCTACCCGGCCGACAAGGCCACCGACGCCACGACCAGGCCGATCGGGTCGGGCCCCTACCGGGTCACCGCCAGCGGTGGCGGCACCTGGTCCTTCGGCCGTTACGAGGGCTACCAGGGCTACATCCCGGCCTCGATCGTCCGGGTGGTGCTGCGCGAGTACGACAGCTCCGCGGCCCTGGAGCAGGCGATGATGGCGGGCGATGTCGATGCCACCTGGCGCGGCCTGTCCGCCGCGGCGGTCACCCGACAGCGCGCGGCCGCCACCGTCGACACCGCCACTCCACCCACCCGGGCCGCCTCGGGGCTCACCCCGGTGACCATGGCCGGCTCCCGGGTGCTCCGGCTGGCCTGGAACACCGGCTCCCACTACGCCGGGGACGCCACCGTACGGGCCTTCGTCAGCCAGGCCACCGGGGACCGGCGGACCCTCACCGGTCTGCTGCCCGCCGGCGTGACCGGCGCCCGGACCGGCCTGTTCCCGGCCGGCGGCACCCCCACCCCGGACAAGCCGAACGGCGCCCCGCTGAAGCTCACCCTGGGCTACGACCCGCGGATGCCCGACGGGGCCGACCTGGCCGCCGAGCTGGCCAGATCCCTGGAGGGCACCGGCCAGGCGACCGTGGCCGTCGTCCCCAACGCCGCCGGAGCGGACACCGGGGCGGCCGACCTGCAGATCCTCGACGAGCGGGCCTCGACCTGGACGACCCGGGCCTGGCTGGAGCGTGCCCTGGGCGTCACCTCCTCCCCGCATGCCCTCGAGATCGCGACGATCCTGACCCGGGGCCTGCCGTCCTCCGACCAGGCCACCCACAAGGCGGCGGTCAGCCAGCTGCAGTCCTTCGCCGCCGAGGACGCGTACGTCATGCCACTGGGTCAGAGCGACGAGGTCGTCTTCGTCCGCACCGGCTGGAGCGTCGACCTCGCCCGGATGGGGCCCGGCTGGCAGCTCGACCTGGCGGCCTTCACCAAGAACACCTGAGTCGAGTACGAACACCCGAGCCGCGCTGTCCGGCACGGACACCTGGGCCATGGCAGTCGAGCACGAACAGCTGAGACACGAACGAACGCGAAAGGGCGGCACCACGTGACCGGAAACGACCCCCACTGGTCCGGCGTACGGCTGGGTCCCCTCGAGGCGGGGGAGCGGGTCAACCTCTCCGACGTCAAGGGGCGGCGGCACTCCATCGTGCTGCAGCCGGGCGGGTCGTTCTTCACCGCCCGCGGCGAGATCCGCCACGACGCGCTGATCGGCGGCCCGGACGGGGTCACCGTCGAGTCCAGCCTCGGCCAGACGTACGTGTGCTTCCGGCCGCTGCTGGAGGAGTTCACCGTCTCGATGAAGCGCGGCGCGGCGGTGATCTATCCCAAGGACGCCGCGATGATCACCATGTTCACCGATGTCTTCCCCGGGGCCCGGGTGCTGGAGGCGGGGGTCGGCTCGGGCGCGCTGACCGTGTCGCTGCTGCGCGCGGTCGGGCCGACCGGCGTCGTCCATTCCTACGAGCGGCGCCCGGAGTTCGCCGCCGTCGCCGAGCGCAACGTCACCGGGTTCTACGGTGGCCGGCCGCCCACCTGGCAGCTGCACCACGGCGACCTCGCCGAGGTGATCACCGACGACGAGGTCGACCGGGTGGTGCTGGACATGCTGGCACCGTGGGACTGCCTCGAGGCGGTCACCGAGCGCCTGGTCGGCGGCGGTCTGCTGTGCGTGTACGTCGCGACGACCACCCAGATGGGTAGGGTGATGGACACGATGCGCGCCACCCGCTGCTACACCGAGCCGCGGGCGACGGAGACGACCATCCGGTCCTGGCATGCCGAGGGCCTGGCGATCCGGCCCGGCCACCAGACCTCGGGCCACACCGGCTTCCTGGTGATCGCCCGCCGGATGGCCCACGGTGTCGACGCGCCGTTGCGCAAGCGCCGCCCCGCCCCGGGGGCGTACGGTCCCGACTACCACGGCCCGATCCCGCCCGGGGTGCCGATCGCCGAGGCCGAGGAGGACACCGATGAGTGACCCGAGCCCGGACCAGCTGCAGGCGGAGATCTACCGCCTGCGCGACGAGGTCCGTACGCTGACCGAGCAGTCCCGGCGGCTGTCCCAGGAGAAGGGCTCGGCCGACCGCCGGGTCGCGCAGCTGCGCACCGACGCGCGCGGCGCCGCCGACCAGAACCAGCGGCTCACCGACGTGCTGGCCCAGACCCGCGACCAGCTGGTGGCGCTGAAGGGCAAGCTCGACGAGCTGCGACGGCCGCCGTCGTCCTTCGGTCTGGTCACCGGAGTGGCCGGCGAGCAGCTCGCCGACGTGGCGATCGGCCAGCGCCGGCTGCGGGTGCAGGTCTCGCCGTCGGTGGAGATGTCGGCGCTGCGGGTCGGCACGCAGGTGCTGCTCAACGACGTCCCGCAGGTGATCGGCGTCACGGAGGCCGCGCTCACCGGCGAGCTGGCGACCGTGAAGGAGGCCCTCGACGACGGCCGGGTGCTGGTCACCACCGGCACCGACCGCGAGGAGGTGCTGCACCGGTCCGCAGTGCTGGCCGACCAGCAGCTGCGCGTCGGCCAGTCCCTGCTCGTCGACACCCGCGCCGGCATCGCGCTGGGCCGGGTCCCCACCACCGACGTCGCCGACCTGATCCTTGAGGAGACCCCGAGCGTCGGGTACGAGGACATCGGCGGGCTCGGCGCCCAGATCGAACAGATCCGCGACGCGGTGGAGCTGCCGTTCCGGCACCGGGAGCTGTTCGGCGCCTACGACCTCACCCCACCCAAGGGCATCCTGCTCTACGGCCCGCCCGGCTGCGGCAAGACGATGATCGCCAAGGCGGTGGCCCACTCGCTGTCCGGCGAGGGCGGCGCCGACGGCCGGGCGTACTTCTTCAACATCAAGGGCCCCCAGCTGCTCAACAAGTACGTCGGCGAGTCCGAGCGCCAGATCCGGGTGGTCTTCCAGCGGGCCCGTGACAAGGCCTCCGACGGTGCCCCGGTGGTGATCTTCTTCGACGAGATGGAGTCGATCTTCCGCACCCGCGGCACCGGCCTGTCCTCCGATGTCGAGACGACGATCGTGCCGCAGCTGCTGGCCGAGATCGACGGGGTGGAGAAGCTCGCCAACGTCATCGTGATCGGCGCCTCGAACCGTCAGGACATGATCGACCCGGCGATCCTGCGCCCCGGCCGGTTCGATGTGAAGATCCGGATCCAGCGGCCCGACCGGGAGGCCGCCGAGGAGATCTTCGCCACCTACCTGAACGCCCGGGTGCCGATCCGCGCCGGCGAGAGCCGGGCCGCGATGATCGAGGCGACGCTCGACCGGCTCTACGCCACCGACGCCGCCGCCGAGGTCTTCGAGGTGACGTACGCCTCCGGGGCGACCGGGGTCATCCGTTCCGGCGACCTGGTCTCGGGCGCCATGATCGAGTCGATCGTCGCGCGGGCGAAGAAGTACGCCATCAAGGACGTGCTCGCCGGCGGCCCGGCCGGGATCAGCGTCGACCATCTGCTCCGGTCGACCCGCACCGAGCTCACCGACAACACCGACCGGCCCACCGCGGACCCGGCCGACTGGGCCCGGGTGCTGGGGACCGACCAGGGCGACCACGCCGGGGAGACGATCGTCGCGGTCCGGGCGCTGCACCACGCCGAAGCGGCCCCGGGACCGGGCACCGGCCAGTACCTGTGAGCGGATCCCTGCCGATGACCGGACGGTCGCCCCGTGGTTGCTCCGGCCCGGGGCCGGCCGCACCTGTCAGGATGGGCGCATGAGGACCCCGTACGTGCTACTGCTCGATCTCGTCTGCGTCGTCGTCTTCGCCGCGCTGGGCCGCGGCGCCCACGGGGAGGCGGTCGGCCTCGGGTCGGTGGCCGCGACGGCATGGCCGTTCCTGCTCGGCTGCCTCGCCGGCTGGGGCGTGCTGCGGCTGTGGCGCGACGGGACGCGTCCGCTCAACGGCCTGTGGCTGATGCTGGTCACCGTCGTGATCGGCCACACCGTCCGGGTGCTCACCGGCGGGTCGACGCACTGGACCTTCGTGCTGGTCAGCGTGATCACCCTGTCGGTGCTGCTGGTCGGCTGGCGGCTGGTCGCGAGTGCGGTGCTGCGCCGCCGCAGCGTCACCGCGCGGTGAGCGGGCCCCGGGTGCACGGGCTGGAGACCGAGTACGGCATCAGCCTGCTGGGTGTGCCGGCGGCCGAGGTCCCGCACCCGATGTACCTGGCCAACCATGTCGTCCGCACCTATCTGGAGTCGATCGGCTTCGGCCAGGGCCGGTGGGACTACACCGCCGAGTCGCCGCTGATCGACGCCCGGGGCTTCACCCTGCCGCGGGAACGGGCCAGCCTCGACCAGCTCACCGACACCGACCAGGGCCTCGGCAACGCCATGCTGGACAACGGGGCGCGGCTCTACGTCGACCACGCCCACCCGGAGTACTCCGGGCCGGAGGTCCGCACCGCCCGCGACGCCGTGGTCTGGGACCGGGCCGGTGACGCGATCATGCTCGAGGCGACCCGGGCCGCCTCGGCGGCGATCGGTCACGAGATCCGGCTCTACCGCAACAACACCGACTCCAAGGGCGCCTCGTACGGCACCCACGAGAACTATCTGGTGGCCCGCGCTGTGCCGTTCGAGCGGATCGTCCGCGATCTCACCGGCTTCCTGGTCTCGCGGACCGTGGTGATCGGCGCCGGCCGGGTCGGGATCGGCCAGGCGGGCCAGGCGGCCGGGTTCCAGCTCGGCCAGCGCCCGGACTTCTTCGAGACCGAGGTGGCCCTGGAGACCACCGTGCACCGGCCGATCATCAACACCCGCGACGAGCCGCATGCGCTGCGCCGGCGGTGGCGGCGACTGCACGTGATCACCGGCGACGCCAACCAGGCCCAGGTCGCCGGCTGGCTGAAGGTCGGCACCGCCGCCCTGGCCGTCCGGCTGGTGGAGGCCGACCGGGCCCCCGATCTGCGCCCGCTGCGCCCGGTCGAGGCCTTCCGGGCGATCTCCCATGACCCCGACCTGACCCGTACGGTCGCCCTGCGTGACGGCCGCGCCGCCACCGCGCTGGACATCCAGCAGGCCTGGCTCGACGCCTGTCGCGGCCTGGACGACCTCGGCACCGAGGAGCTGGCGCTGCTCGAGGCCTGGCAGCGGGTGCTCGACGACCTGCGGGTCGACTGGCGGGCGACGGCCGACCGGCTGGACTGGGCCGCGAAACGGCTGCTGCTGGAGTCCTTCCGGGCCCGCGACGGACTGTCCTGGGACGACCCGAAGCTCGCCCTGGTCGATCTGCAGTACGCCGACATCGACCCGACCCGCAGCCTGGCGCTGCGGCTGGAACAGGCCGGCCGGCTGCGTACGCTGGTCAGCCCCGCCGAGGTCGAGGCGGCCCGGCGGACGCCCCCCGGCGACACCCGGGCCTGGGCCCGCGGCCGGATCGTCGGCCGGTTCGTCGACCAGCTGCTCGGCGCCGGTTGGGACGGTCTCACCTTCGCCGGTGAGGGCGGGCGCGGGATCGTCCGGCTGGAGCTGACCGATCCGCTCGCCGGCACCCGGGCGCTGGTGGGGGAGCGGGTCGAGCGGGCGACCCGGCCCGCCGACCTCGTGGATCTCTTCCCCGCCACGTTCGCCGGTTAGACTCGACCCTGCCCCTGGTTGCGGAAGGAGACCCGATGTCCGAGCAGCAGCATGCGCGACACCAAGCCGAGGAGGCGGCGGTCGAGGAGACCGAGACGCTGGTCACGGCGCCGCAGCAGCAGGACGAGGGCTTCGACGCCCTGCTCGACGAGATCGATGCGGTCCTGGAGACCAACGCCGAGGAGTTCGTCCGCGGCTTCGTGCAGAAGGGCGGACAGTGACCGACGAGCTGACCGGCTCCTTCGCGGAGCTGCTGTCCCGGGTCGCGCCCGACCTGCTGCCGACCCACCGGGTGCCGACCGGCCCGGCCGACGGGCTGACGCCGCACGGCACCACGATCGTGTCGGCGACCTTCCCGCACGGGGTGGTGATGGCCGGCGACCGCCGGGCGACGATGGGCAACATGATCGCCCAGCGCGACATCCAGAAGGTGTACGCCTCCGACGAGTTCTCGCTGGTCGGCATCGCCGGCGCCGCCGGGCTGGCCGTCGAGATGGTCCGGCTGTTCCGGGTGGAGCTCGAGCACTACGAGAAGATCGAGGGTGCGCCGCTGTCCCTCGACGGCAAGGCCAACCGGCTGGCCGCCCTGATCCGGGGCAACCTGGGCAATGCGCTGCAGGGCCTGGCCGTGGTGCCGCTGTTCGCCGGCTGGGACCTGGCCGGTGACCTGGGCCGGATCTTCTCGTACGACGCGACCGGTGGCCGCTACGAGGAGACCGCGTTCCACTCGGTCGGCTCCGGCTCGATCTTCGCCCGCGGCTCGCTGAAGAAGCTCTACCGCCCCGACCTCGATCTGACCGGATGTGCCACCGTCGTGGTGCAGGCGCTGTTCGACGCGGCCGACGACGATTCGGCGACCGGCGGCCCCGACCTGATGCGGCGGATCTACCCGATCATCATGGTCGCCGGGCCCGATGGCGTGCACCAGCTGTCGGACGAGGAGATGACCGCCATCACCGACCGGGTGATCGAGGGCCGTCGCCGACGCCCGGACGGTCCGGCCGCGCCGCTGGTCTGACCCTCGGGTCACCGGCCCCGGTCACCGGCCCGCCCGGCCGAGGTGCCCGACCGGGGCACCACCCAGCCACGTTTCCACCGGCCGACCGGCCGGACGCATCGCAGGTCCGAAGGAGGAGGGACAGCTGATGAGCATGCCGTTCTACGTCGCGCCCGAGCAGCAGATGAAGGACCGCTCGGACTTCGCCCGCAAGGGCATCGCCCGCGGGCGGGCGGTGGTGGTGCTGCGCTATCGGGACGGCATCTGCTTCGTCGCCGAGAACCGCTCGCTGGCCCTGCACAAGATCTCCGAGATCTACGACCGGATCGCCTTCGCGGCCGTCGGGCGCTACAACGAGTTCGAACAGCTGCGGATCGCCGGCATCCAGCAGGCCGACCTGCGCGGCTACGCGTACGACCGTTCGGACGTCACCGGGCGGATGCTGGCCAACGCCTACTCCCAGCTGCTCGGCTCGACGTTCTCCTCCGGGGCCGAGAAGCCTTTCGAGGTGGAGCTGGTGGTCGCCGAGCTCGGTGACGAACCGGCCGGTGACCAGATCTACCGGCTGACCTACGACGGGTCGATCGCCGATGAGGAGAACTTCACCGCGATGGGCGGGGCGACGGAGGCGATCGCCGAGGTGGTGCGTCGCGGCATCGACCCGCAGGCCGATCTCGGCACGGTCGTCCGACTCGCGGTCCGCGCGCTGGCGGCCGACACGTCCGCGCCGTCCCCCCGGGTGCTCGGGCCGGACGCGCTGGAGGTGGCGATCCTGGACCGCACCAGGCCCCGGCCGCGCAAGTTCCGGCGGATCAGCCGCACCGCGCTGGCCGGCCTGCTGGATGACGGCGGTCCGGACGATCAGGAGACCAAGTGAACGACGTCAAGGAGCTCGACCCGACCGTGGTGATCGGTGCGGGACTGCTCGGAGCCTCGATCGGTGCCGCGCTGACCCGGGCCGGGGTGCGGGTGCACCTGTCCGACGCGGTGCTGTCGCATGCCAGGGTCGCGGCGACGCTCGGCGCGGGGACCACCGAGAAGGCCGACCCGCAGGCCGTACGGCTCGTCGTGGTCGCCACCCCGCCGCGGTCGCTGGCGGCGGTGATCGGCGAGGCGCTGGACCGCTACCCGAACGCGGCGGTGACCGATGTCGGCTCGGTGAAGGGCCGGGTGCTGCGCCAGCTGCAGGCCACCGGCCGGGACCTGTCGCGCTACCTCGGCTCGCACCCGATGGCCGGCAGCCAGCACTCCGGGCCGGTCAGCGCCAGCCCCGACCTCTTCGTCGACCGCACCTGGGCGGTGACCCCGCACCGCGAGGTCACCGAGGCCACCGCCGATCGGGTCCGGGCGCTGATCCGGGTGTGCGGCGCCCGGTACGTGGCGTTCACCCCCGACGAGCACGACAGTGCCGTGGCACAGGTCTCGCACCTGCCCCAGCTCGTCTCGGTGCTGATGGCCGACCACCTGCTCGGCATCCCGACCAGCCACCTGACGCTCGCCGGCCAGGGGCTGCGCGACGTCACCCGGATCGCAGGCTCCGACCCCGAGCTGTGGGAGCAGATCATCGCCGGCAACGTCGATGCGCTGCGCCCGGAGCTGGAGGAGGTCCGCGATCACCTCGACGAGATGATCGCCGCGCTGGACGACCCGACGCACAAGGTGCGCCCGATCCTGCAGCGCGGCGTGAACGGCACCCGCCAGATCCCGGGCAAGCACGGGGCGCCGGCGATCGACTACGCCCGGGTGGTGATCGAGATCCCGGACACCCGCGGTGCACTCGCCCAGCTGTTCCGTGACATCGCCGATGCCGGGGTGAACATCGAGGACATCGACATCCAGCACGACCTGGTCCGTCAGGTCGGCTACCTGGAGGTGGCCGTCGAGCCCGGCCATGTCCGCGAGGTGTCCGAGGCGATGCGGGCCGCCGGCTGGCGGGTGGACTGACCGGACGGTTCCTCGCCGGGCACCGGGAACGCCTGACGTCCGGCCCCCATCGGGGCCTGCTCCATGACGGGCGGCCCGGGGACGCCGCGCCCGCCGGGCGGGCTACGATCAGACACTTCGCCGCAACGTTTCCCCGGCGGCCACCTGCCGGACATGTGGGCGTGGGGAACCGTCGACCAGGAAAGGCAGAGTGATCAGCGTGGTAGTCGTGGCCATCGACGGGCCGAGCGGGTCGGGCAAGTCCTCGACCTCACGGGCCGTTGCCGAACACTTCGGGTGGGCCTATCTCGACACGGGAGCGATGTACCGGGCGATGGCCTGGGCGTGGCTCTCCTCGGGGATCGCGATCGAGGATGCCGACGCGGTGGTCGCGATGGTGCGTCGCACCGACCTGCGGGTCGGCACCGATCCGGCGGCCCCGACGGTCAGTGTCGACGGGACCGACGTGACCGCCGCGATCCGCGCCCCGCGGGTCTCCGCCGAGGTGTCCAAGGTGTCCTCGATCCAAGGCGTACGCGACGAGCTGATCGCCCGCCAGCGTGCCGCGATCGCCGCTGCCCGAGACGGCATCGTGGTGGAGGGCCGTGACATCACCACCGTGGTCGCCCCGGACGCGCAGGTCCGGATCCTGCTGGTCGCCGATCCGCAGGCCCGGGTGGCACGCCGGGCCGCCGAACTCGGCGGCCGGGCCACCGGAGCCGAGGTCACCGACCAGGTGATCCGCCGCGACCGCGACGACTCCCGGGTGACGGCCTTCACCGAGGCGGCCGAGGGCGTCACCGTCATCGACTCCACGTACGACGACCTGCCCACCGTGGTGGGCCGGGTCGTCGGCCTCGTCGAGCAGACGCTCGCCGAGGAGCACTGACCGAGAGGACCCCGCGATGACCGTGGACACCCGCAGCGACCTGGCGTCCCCCGCGACCGTGCCGGGCTCCACGAGCCCCGCGGAGTCGGTCGACGGTCCGGGCACCACGGGCGTCCATCGGGCCGAGGGGCCGGCCGGGCTGCCGCGTACGGATCACCTCCCGGCGCCGCGCCGCGGCCTGTTGCGCATCCTCCGCGGGCCCGGTCGGGCCGTCGTCGGGGCCCTGTGGGACGTCCGGGTGCACGGTGCCGAGCAGGTG
Organism: Raineyella sp.; assembly: GCF_034933565.1. Classification (NCBI taxonomy): domain Bacteria; kingdom Bacillati; phylum Actinomycetota; class Actinomycetes; order Propionibacteriales; family Propionibacteriaceae; genus Raineyella; species Raineyella sp. Next base: position 17,986 of record NZ_JAYFNG010000006.1, on the reverse strand, counting down.
CCCGCCGAGGGGCCGGTGATCCTCGCGGCGAACCACATCGCGACCCTGGACGGGCCGCTGGCGGTGCTGATGTCGCCGCGACGCCCCACGTACGCTCTGGCGAAGCAGGAACTGTTCCGGGGGATGATGGGCGGCGCCCTGAGCCGTTCGGGCCAGATCCCGATCGACCGGGACGTCGTCGTGGACCGTACGGCGGTCGACCGGTGCATCCGGGTGCTGCGCGACGGCTCGGCCCTGGTGGTCTTCCCGGAGGGGATGCGCGACACCGGCGACTTCGCCTGGATCAGGTCGGGGGCCAGCTACCTGGCGATGGTCACCGGTGCCCCGATCGTGCCGGTGGCGATGCTCGGGACCCGCGCCGCCGGGGACAGCCCGCACAGCACCCCGCGACTGCGCTCCCGGATGCACGTCGTCTTCGGCGCCCCGCTGGCCGTCCGGCAGGTGCCGTGGCCGCGGCTCCAGGCCGTCGTACGTTCCGCCGCGGAGGAGCTGCGGGTGCAGCTGGCCGCCCACGTCCGGCAGGCCACCGAGCTGACCGGGACCCCACTGCCCGGCATCCCGCGCGGCCGGATCGTGCCGGCCTGAGCCCGGGACACGTCCGGGATGAGCCCGGCCGGGCACCCGGCCAGGCGCGGATCGGTGCGGCCCTGCACTAGGCTGTGTCGGTGACCGAGACCCAGAAGCCCGTCGTCGCCATCGTCGGACGCCCCAATGTCGGCAAGTCGACGCTGGTGAACCGCATCATCGGCCGGCGCGAGGCCGTGGTCCAGGACGTTCCCGGGGTCACCCGCGACCGCATCTCGTACGACGCCACCTGGAACGGGCGCGACTTCGTCGTCGTCGACACCGGCGGCTGGGCCTCCGACGCCAAGGGGCTGGCCGCCCGGATCGCCGAGCAGGCCGAGCTGGCGATCAACGCCGCCGACGCCGTGGTGCTGGTCGTCGACGCAACCGTCGGCACCCTCGACGAGGACCAGGCAGTGGTGAACGTGCTGCGCAGGTCGCGCAAGCCGGTCGTGCTCGCCGCGAACAAGGTGGACGACCAGCGCACCGAGGCGGAGGCCGCCTCGATGTGGAACCTCGGTCTCGGCCAGCCGTGGCCGGTGTCGGCCATCCACGGTCGCGGCACCGGTGACCTGCTCGACGCGATCGTCGAGGTGCTGCCGCAGACCTCCGCGGTGGCCGAGGAGCCGGTGGGCGGGCCGCGACGGGTCGCCATCGTCGGCAAGCCGAACGTCGGCAAGTCGTCCCTGCTCAACCGGCTGGTCGGCGCCCAGCGTTCGGTCGTCTCGGACATCTCCGGTACGACCGTCGACCCGGTCGACGAGCTCGTCGAGGTCGGCGGGGAGGTCTACCGGTTCATCGACACGGCGGGCCTGCGCAAGCGGGTCAAGGAGGCATCCGGCCACGAGTACTACGCCTCGCTGCGGACGGCCACGGCGATCGAGCGGGCCGAGGTGTGCGTGGCGGTGATCGACGCCTCGGAGGAGGTCTCCGAGCAGGACCTGCGGATCCTGTCGATGGTGGAGGACGCCGGACGCGCCCTGGTGATCGCCTTCAACAAGTGGGACCTCACCGACGAGGAGCGGCGTCGCTACCTGGACCGCGAGATCGAACGCGACCTGGTGCAGTTCCAGTGGGCCGACCACGTCAACATCTCGGCCCTCACCGGCCGCAACGTCGTCAAGCTGCGGGCGGCGATCGACACCGCGCTCGAAGGCTGGGAGACCCGAGTGTCGACCGGCAAGCTCAACGCGTTCCTCGGCCGGCTCGTCGCCGCCCACCCGCACCCGCTGCGCGGCGGCAAGCAGCCGCGGATCCTCTTCGGCACCCAGGCCCAGGCCGGTCCGCCGACCTTCGTCCTGTTCACCACCGGTGACCTCGACGCCGGCTACGTCCGCTTCGTGGAGCGGCGGCTGCGGGAGGACTTCGGCTTCCGCGGCACCCCGGTGCAGGTGGAGGTGCGGCCCCGCGCGAAGCGCTCCTGAGAGGCGCACGCGAAGCGCAGCTGAGAGGCGCGGCGAAGCGCTCCCGCGAGGGCCGTACGGACCGGTCGGGAAGGCACGCGTCGCGGCTGGGGAACCTGCAGGGACGTCAGTCGTCGTCGACGCCGCGGGCCACCAGGGCCTCGCCCATCGCATCGGCCTCCCGCAGGGCGCGGACGATCAGCGGCACCGCGAAGGCCTTCCAGCTGGTCCCCGCACCGCGGGCCAGCTGGGCCTCACGGACCTGGGCGGCGAGGTCGGCGACCAGCGGGACGCAGCGGATGCCGAGGGTGAGCATCAGCCCGACCCGGTCCGGGTCCACGCCGAAGCGTCGCAGCGGCCCGACCACCCGCACCACCGCGTCGATCAGCGCGGACGTCGGGGTGGTCAGGGTGACCAGCGCGGCGGCGAGCACCAGCAGCACGATGGTGAACGTCACCACCACCGCGCGCTGCCACGTCGCGGCCCACACGTGGTAGACGGCGGTGAACGAGAGCAGCCACAGCATCGGGCGGATCTGCTTGACGATCACCCGGGGACCGATGCCGGCCAGTCCGTACGCCCCGAGCAGCACGCCCAGCAGGGCGAGGACGAGCCACCAGTGGGTGAGCAGGACCGACGAGGCACCGAGGACGACCAGGGCGAGGAGCTTCAGGCCGGCCGGGGCCCGGTGCAGCAGACTGCTGCCGGGCCGGTACAGGCCGAGGGTGGACTGCATCAAACCGCCATCAGCTCCTGGTAGTACGCCAGCGCGGGGGCGGGGGAGTCGTCGGCCACCAGGCGCCCGCCGTCGAAGACGAGCACCCGGTCGAAGGTCTCCAGCAGGTGCAGGTGGTGGGTGACCAGCAGCACCTGCTGGTCGAGCCCGGCGACGACCTCGCCGATGATCCGGGCGTTGCGCAGGTCCAGCAGGGTGGTCGGCTCGTCCATCACCAGGATGTCCGGCCGGGTGACCAGGACCGATGCCAGCGCCAGCAGCTGCTTCTGGCCACCGGAGAGCAGGTGGGCCGGGTGGTCGGCGTGTCCCGACAGCCCGAACCGGTCCAGCAGCTCCCCGACCCGGCGGTCGATCTCCTCGCGGGGGAGCTTGCTGCGGCGCAGCCCGAAGGCGACGTCCTCGGCCACCGTCGGCATGATGATCTGGTTGTCCGGGTCGGTGAACAGGAACCCGACATGCCTGCGGATCTCCTTGGCCTGGCCGGCGGTGTCGCGGCCGTCGACCAGGATCCTGCCCCGGGACGGCACGATCAGGCCGTTCACCATCCGGGCGAAGGTCGATTTGCCCGATCCGTTGTGACCGACCACGCCCACCCGGGGTTCCTCCAGTCGCACCGACAGGTCCGTCAGGACCGTACGGGCAGCGGGGCCCTCCCCGTACGTGTGGGTGACGTGGTCGGCCTCGATCAGCACCGTTCGACCACCATGGCGATGCCCTGGCCGGATCCGGCGGAGACGGCGGCGAGGCCGAAGCGGCCCTGCCCCTGGCGGACGAGCTGGGTGAAGAGGCGGGTCATCACGACCGCGCCGGACGCGCCCCAGGGATGCCCGAAGGCGATCGACCCGCCCTGACGGCAGACCCGTTCGGGGTCGACGCGCAGGGCGGTGCAGGCGACCAGCACATTGGAGGCGAACGCCTCGTCGAACTCGATCACGTCGAACTGCTCCAGCTTCAGCCGGGTGGCGTAGAGCACCTTCTCGATCGCCGGCACGATGCTCCAGCCGACCCGGGCGGGGTCGCAGCCGAACGTCGCGCTGGCGGTGACCCGCAGACCGGGCCGGCGCAGCCGGCGGTGGGTGGCGCCGTCGATCATCAGCACCGCGGCGGCACCGTCGTCGATCACCGACGGATCGGCGTCCTCCCAGCTGAGATCGTCGGTGGTGACATCGCCGACGGGCACGATCTCCTGGTCGAACAGGCCCTTGTCGGCGGAGGCGGCGGCCCGGGCGCGGGAGCGTTCGGCGTAGGCACGGCGCTGCTCCCGGGTGACACGGAACTCCTCGGCCAGCGCGTGGGCGGCATCGGCCATCGCCGGGTTCACCGGGGCGTTCGCCTGCGAGCCGGACTCGACGCCGCCGGCGATCATGTAGCCGGGGGTGTTGACCGAGACCAGCTTGTCGGCCGCGTAGTCGATCGCGGAGAGCCCCGAGGCGCGGCCCCGCTCCACCGACATGGCGGGCACCTCGAGCGGCGCGCCGGCCAGTCGGAGGGCGTCGCGCCCCAGACCCACCAGGCCGTGGGCGTGCCCGATGACGACGTCACGCAACAGGTCGGGCTGCGGGCAGGCCTCGTACAGCCGTCCGAGCAGGGGCGCGAGCACGGCGACGGAGGTGTACGGCGCGAGCGGCCCGCCGTTGTGGGCCAGCGGCGTACGAACGGCATCGATGATGACCGCGTTGTTGATCACTGCATCCTCCAGGGCATGACAAGGGGACGGGACGGCCCCGCAGACAGCACCCTATCGTCCGGTGTCGGGCTCAGGCCCGTACGTCGTGGGCCGCCTCGGCGGGCTCCGCGCTCGCGCCACGCCACGGCAGCAGGCCGGGGTAGGCGGCGTGGACGCCCTTGGCGATCAGCGTCGCGGCGATGACCTTGATCAGATCGCCGATCAGATAGGGCAGGTTCGCCAGCAGCGCGGCCGTGAGGGAGAGGTGCGCGATGACCATCATGCCGGCGATGCCGAGGGCGTACATCAGCACCATGCCACCGAGGATGTTGATGACCAGACCCCAGACGATCGAGTACGGCGCACCCTTGCGCCAGGTCGCCCAGCCGATGACGCCGGCACAGACCACGAAGCCGACCAGGAAGCCGGCCGTCGGGCCGAGGAAGACCCCGATGCCACCGCGGCCGCCGGCCAGCAACGGCAGGCCGAGGGCGACCAGGGCGATGAAGAGCAACTGGGACAGGAGAGCGCGCCGGCCGCCCAGGACGGTGCCCGCCAGGATCACCCCGAACGTCTGCAGCGTGATCGGCGCGGGGGACAGCGGGACGTACAGCGGAGGGATGAGCCCGAGGGCAGCGGTGACGCCCGCGAAGACGGCGATCAGTGCGAGGTCACGGGCGGGGGTGCGGTTGTTGGCCACGTCGAGTCCTTGGGTCGTGGAACGGACACCGAGAGTGTAGGTGGGTCACGACCCGGACTTGTACACCGTTCAGTAGGTGAACAGTGTTCAGGGATCGGTGCCGGGGATCCGGCATGTCCGGCGCTCCCGGCCGCCTCCACCCTGCTGTCCGACCGGCTGTACGCCCGCCGCGACCTCTGGCCTGACAGTCGGTCCACCGCGACCTCTGACCTGACCTTCAGTGGGCAGAAGCCACCGATCACGCTCCGGCGCCTGTGATGTTGGTCGCACCGTCCCGTCCCGCATTGAAGCGGGCCGGTCAGGCATGACATGATGTCGCCGCCCCTCTTGGTCGCATGACCAAGTCCGGTCGACCCGTACGTGTGGCGATGACATCCCCCCCCAAAAGTCATCACCCGCACGTACGGGTCTGTAGTTACCGGACCTGCCACCACGGTGGGTCGGCGAAGGCTCGCCGCAGCAGGGTCAGGAGACCTGGGACCCCGAAACCAGCCGGTCAGGAACCGACGTCGGCGACGGCCGTCCGCACCGCCGGATCAGGAGGACCCCGAGCGTCGTGTGCGACGGGCGTAGCGCACCAGCTCGTCCACTCCCCAGACGAGGAACGGGTAGGGCAGCAGAAGGAGAAGCTGCCGCGGCTCCGGGGCTGCCGTCCCGAACACCTCCTGGAGCGGTGGGATGTAGACGATGGCCGCCGAGAAGGCGATCTCGAAGGCGATGCCCCACAGCAGGAGCCGGTTGGTGGCGATGCCGATCCGGTGCAGCGATGCGGTCTGGGTCCGCGCCGCGAAGGCCGTCCCGATCTGGCAGGCGACGATCCCCAGGAACGACATCGTGGTGGCCTGCACCCACACGTCGTGGAGGGAACCGGTGCTCGTGTCGGCGCCGTAGGTCCACCCGCCCGCCACGAGGGTCGTCAGGAACGCGCCGACGACGAGGACGGCCGACACGCCCCCGAGGAGGCCCCAGGCGCGGGCGAGCATGGGCCCGTCGATCACGTTCTGACCGCGCTTGCGCGGTGGGCGTTCCATCGTTCCTGGTTCCTCGGGTTCCCGGCCGAGGGCCAGGGCGGGCAGCGTCTCGGTGCCCAGGTCCACGGCGAGGATCTGCATCACCGTCAGGGGCAGCGGGATCCCGCCGCCGGCCACCGCGTACAGGAGGAACGGCACGACCTCCGGTGTGGCATGGGCGAAGATGTACACGATGAACTTGCGGACGTTGTCGTAGACCTGCCGCCCCGAACGGACGGCGCTCACGATCGTGGCGAAGTCGTCGTCGGTGAGGACCATGTCGGCGGCCTCGCGCGCGACGTCGGTCCCGGAGCGCCCCATCGCGACGCCGATGTCGGCCCGGCGCAGCGCGGGGGCGTCGTTCACGCCGTCCCCGGTCATCGCGACCACGTGGCCGAGGCTGCGCAGGGCGTCGGCGATGCGCAGCTTGGCCTCCGGTGAACTGCGCGCGAAGATGATCTCCCGCTCGGTCGCCAGGAGGTCGTCGAGCTCGGCCTCCGGCATGTGGTCCAGCTCGGCGCCGGTCACGATCCGTACGTCGTCGCCGCCGATCCCCACCCGGGCCGCGATCCCGCGGGCCGTCAGACCGTGGTCCCCGGTGACGACGATCAGGCGGATCCCCGCTGTGTGACACCGCGTCACGGCGTCGGCGACCGCCGGGCGAGGCGGGTCGAGCAGCGCCAGGAGGCCGAGCAGGGTGAGACCCTGCTCGGCCTGTGACCTGGTCAGCTCGTCGATCTCGCCCTCCGGAAGGCGTCGCTCGGCCACCGCCAGGACCCGCAGGCCGTGCTCGGCCCAGTCGTCGACCATCGCCAGCACACGGGTCCGGTCAGCGTCGGTGAGTGGCCGCGAGCCCCCGTCAGGGGCAGCCATCGCCGTACAGATCCGGAGCAGTTCCTCCGGGGCCCCCTTGCAGTGCAGCCAGCGCTGCCCGCCGCTGTCGTCAACGGTCGACATCCGGCGCAGTCCGGGGTCGAAGTGGAACTGCTGGACCCGGACGTACGTCGCGGGGTCGCTCGGCCTCCCCAGTGAGGCAGCGGCGTGGAGGAACGCGAGCTCGGTGGCGTCCCCGGTCTCGGTCCCGTCGGGTGCGATCTGCGCGTTGTTGCACGCGACCGCCGCGATCGCCAGCCGCGCCGCGCCCGATCCCGCCACGGCCGTCGGGACCGCACCGTCGAGCGCGACCGGGCCGCCGTCCGGGGTCCACAGCGTCACGGCCCGCATCCGGTTCATGGTCAGCGTCCCGGTCTTGTCCGTGCAGATCACGCTCGTCGAGCCGAGCGTCTCGACGGCCGAGATGCGCTTCACCAGCGCGCCCTCGCGGGCCAGGACCCGGACCCCCACGGCAAGGGCGAGGGTGATGGTGGGCAGGAGTCCCTCAGGGACGTTGGCCACCAGCAGCCCGATCGCGAACTTCAGCGTGTCGGCCAGCGGCAGCCCGGCCAGCAGCGTCCCGACGGGGATGAAGGCCACCCCCATGGCGACCGCCACGAGGGCGATCACCCGCGTCACGCGGGTCACCTGTCGCTCCAGCGGACTGCTCTCGTGCCCGGTGCGCTGAGACAGGGCCGCGATCCTGCCCAGCTCCGTGTGCATCCCGGTGGCGAAGACGACCGCCGTCGCGTCACCTGCCGTACAGCTGGTCCCGCTGAAGACCATGTCGGAGGCCTCCAGCAGTCGTTCCCCCAGTGAGCCGGCCTCCGGACTCCGCAGCACCGGCAGCGACTCGCCGGTGAGCGTGGACATGTCCATCTCGACCGATCCGGCGAGCAGCCGCGCATCGGCGCAGACCCGGTCCCCTTCACGTACGACGATGACATCGCCCGGCACCAGCGACCGGGCGTCCAGCTCGCTCTCCTGACCGTCCCTGATCACCCTGGCCGTGAGCGGCAGATAGGCCGCGAGTGCCTCGACCGCGCGTTCCGCATGGCGTTCCTGCAGGAGGGCGAAGCCGGCGTTCAGGAGGATCACCGCCACGATGGCGCCGGCCAGCGCGCCGGACCCGGTGACGTAGCTGAGCGCGGCGGCGACCCACAACAGCAGCGCCAGCGGCTGAGCGAGCTGCCGGAGCACCTGCCTGGGCCACTCCCGACCCCCGCGTCGCGCCAGCACGTTCGGCCCGTACACGACCTGGCGCCGTTCGGCCTCCCGGCCGGTCAACCCTCGGCGCGACGAGCGCAGGTCACGCAGGAGCCGGTCCACGGAGCATCGCGGATCGACCTGGTCGGCGCCGGGGGAGGGTGGCTGCTCACGCTCCATACCTGCAGTAGACCGCGGAACCGCGCCGATGACCACACGTCCGGGCATCACGGTGGCGGTGGCGTACCGACACCACAACATCCCCCAGAGGTCGATGCCGATTGAGCAATCTTGCCCAACCGGCAATTTTGCTGCTAGGGTTCCGGCATGGTGGAAGGCGGCTTGAGGGACCAGAAACGTAAGCAGACAGCACACGCCCTCGCAAAGGTTGCCTTCGATCTCACCGCGGAACGTGGTCTCGACGGGTTCACCATCGATGACGTTGTGAACACCGTCGGTGTCTCTCGGCGAACTTTCGCGAACTATTTTTCATGCAAAGAAGAAGCGGTCACCGCTCTCGCGATCGAGCAACTCCGGGACGGAATCGATTCGATGCCGACCGTTCCGCCGGAAACTCCTCTGCTGGAATGGGTCCGACGTCTGGCGCTCCACCAGCTCTCGGGCGGAATGCTGGATCTTCTCGTCGGCCTTCGGGACCTTGCCAGAAAATATCCGGCATTGAGGCCGTTTGTCGAGAACCTGCACGGCGAGATCCGGCGGACCGCCCAGGCGGTGGTGACGGAACAGGCAGGTGACGCCACGTCGAAGTGGACGGTGCCCATCATGGTCGGGGCAGCGTACGGCGCATTGATCGCCTTCATCGATGTGGCGGAACCCTGTTCCGGAACATCGCTCGAAGACTTCGTGGAAGAAGTCTTCGCCAAGCTCAGATCCGGCCTCTGATCTTCACAATCTCCGACGTAGGTGATACCCCTACGTTATTTTGGCATGCCAGAAAGGTCTCTTGATGTCAATCTTCCTCTATCGCCTGGGGCGTTTTTCATATCACCGCCCCTGGGTCTTCATATTGACCTGGCTGGTCATCCTTTCAGGTGTCGTCGGGCTCGCTGTGACCAGCGATGCGAAGATCAGTTCAGCGATCACGATCAACGGCACCCAGAGTCAAGCGGTGATCGATCAGCTCCGCACCGAGTTCCCCGAGACCTCGGGTGGTCAAGGGACGATCGTCTTCACGGCCCCGGAAGGTCAGCGCCTCGACAGCGGAGAGCGCGCTGAGGCGATCCGCTCGGCGATGAAGGAGATCTCGGCGAACGAATTCGTCGTGGAGCGTGACACCTCGGCCCTGACCTCGAAAGCTCCCCAGGACGGTCGGGTCACGGACCCGTCCCGCGCTGGAGCAACGACCGGGACAGGTCCGGCGCAATCACCCGCCGGGGGACGGCCGGGCCAGAAGCCGAGCCCCGCCGATCAGGAGAAGATGTTGCAGCAGGCTCTGCTGCAACAGGGCATGCTCGCCCCAGGAGTACTGGTGTCTGCCGACGGCTCAGTGGCCCTCATGCAGATCCAATTCACCCAACAGGTCGAAGATCTCCCGGCAGGAGTGGTCGACGACGTCGTGGGGATCGCCACCCACCGGGCCGATGCGACCGGTCTCACGGCCCTGCCGACGGAGTCGCTGAAGCCCCAGAAGCCGCCGCTCGGCGGTCATGAAGCGCTGGGACTGCTGGTGGCAGGACTGGTGCTCGTCCTGACGCTGGGGTCGTTGAGCGCTGCCGGTCTGCCGCTCGTCACCGGGATCATCGGTGTCGCCATCGGCCTCGGCGGAGCATTCGCGCTGTCCGGCAGCATCGAACTGACGAGTGCGACCCCGGTGCTCGCGCTCATGATCGGGCTCGCGGTGGGCCTCGACTATGCCCTGTTCATCGTGAACAGGCAGCGGCACCTCATCCTGCGCGAGGGGCTCGCTGCGGAAGAGGCCGCCGGCCGGGCCCTGGGAACGGCAGGGAGTGCCGTCGCGTTCGCGGGCCTGATCGTCATCATCGCGCTGAGCGGGCTCACCCTGATCAGGATCTCGTTCCTGACGACGATGGCGTTGGTGGCTGCCGCGACCGTGCTCTGTGCCGTGCTGATCGCCCTGACACTCCTGCCGGCCCTCCTCGGTCTGATCGGAGAGCGGATCCTGAGCGCTCGTACGCGTCGTCGCGAACAGCAGCGCAGCTACGAACAACGACACGGCCTCGCCCATCACTACGCCTCGGCACTGGTCAAGGGGCGATGGGTGGTCATCGTCGGAGTGATCGCGCTCCTCGGCGTGGCGGCCGTCCCGATGTCACAGATGACCCTCGGCATGCCGAGCGGCGCCACCGCGAACCACGACACGACGGAACGTCAGGCGGCCGACGCGATCACGCGCAGCTTCGGCGCGGGATACAACGCTCCGCTGATCTCGGTCGTCCGTGCCCCTGAGGGCGGACATTTCGCCGCCGCACAGTTGCCCCGCATCGCCGGTGCATTCAAACAGGACGATTCGATCGAGACTGTCAGGCCGATGGGGATCTCTCCGGATGGGTCGCTGGCGCTCTTCTCAGTGATTCCGGTGGCAGGTGCCGAAGCGGAATCAACGAAGACTCTCGTACACGCGCTGCGTGAAGACACCGGAACGCTCACCGGTGTCGCCGGCACCAGCATCGGCGTCACGGGATTGACCGCGATCAATCTCGACATCTCCGAGAAGCTGGCGGACGTCCTCCCGCTCTACATCACCATCATTGTCGTCCTGTCGCTCCTCGTGCTGCTCGTCGTCTTCCGCTCCCTGTTCATCCCGATCAAAGCGACCGCCGGGTTCCTCCTCACGATCAGCGCCACGTTCGGCATCATGACGGCGATCTTCCAGTGGGGTTGGCTCAAGGACCTGGTCGGATTCGACACGCCGGGCCCGATCCTCAGCTTCCTGCCGATCATGGTCACCGGCATCCTCTACGGGCTTGCGATGGACTATGAGATGTTCCTCGTCAGCTCCATGCGGGAGGCGCATGTCCATGGCTACGAAGGGAAAAAGGCCGTGGTCCACGGCTTCGAACAGGCGAGCCGGGTCGTGGTCGCCGCAGCGATCATCATGGTCTCCGTCTTCGCCGGATTCATCTTCAGTGATGACAGGATGGTCAAGCAGTTCGGGCTCGCCCTGGCCGTCGGCATCCTCATCGACGCCTTCCTCGTCCGCATGACCCTCGTCCCAGCTCTCATGGCCGTTCTCGGGAAGGCGGCATGGTGGATCCCGGGTTGGCTGGACAAGCTGCTCCCGAATCTCGACATCGAGGGAGATCGCCTCGCCGGCTATCTGCGCGAAAGGGAGTCCCGGGACACCCGGGGAGCAGTGGGGAGCACGGCCGACTCACTGAGCTAGCTGCTGCGTCCGCTCAGTGTGGTCATGGTGCGGTGGGTATCAGCGGCCACCCTCGGCGGTCCATGGTCGGTGCGGTGGGCGCGGAGAATCTGTCGCTGGTCGGTACGCAGGTCACGCTCGTCGCCGTTCCGCTGGTCGCCGTACAACCGCTGGACACGTCGAGCACGACGATGGGTCTGCTGTCGGCCGCAGGCCGGTTCCCGATCGTGATCTTCGGCAGCGGGCGGTGGCGAGGAAAGGGGTCAGCCGAATTCGGCTGACCCCTTTCAGGTGCGTGTGCGGTTCAGTCGATGCGGGACGCCGCTGAGTCGATAATCCCGGCGAGGTCGCGTGGTCGGCTCCACATCGGCCAATGCCCTGTGGGGAGGTCGATGACGTCGACGTGTTCGAGGTTCGCGACCTCGGCAAACATCGGGTGACTCGCCTGGACCAGCGCCATCACCTGCTCGCCCGAGATCGAGCAGCACACCAGGGTCGTCGGGACGCCGCGGCGGGCCTCGTTCACGAGCTCGACAGGCTGACGAACCACTGGTGCAGGCTCAGGGACGGCCTTCGCCCGAAAGCGCTCAAGGGCCTCGGCGCTCAGGCCTTCGAGGCTCGCCTGCTGCCCGAGGGCATCGAACGACGGCAGCGGCAATTCTTCCGACTCATCCGGGAAGTCGGGAGCGAACACGCTGCCTTCCGCCACGGGCCCGGAGTCGACCCATACCACCCGGAGGACAAGCTCGGGGTAGCGGTCGAGGACGAGGCTGACGGGGGCATTGGCCCCGCTGTGCGCGACGAGAATCACAGGCTGATCCCCGTGCTGGGCGATGACGTCTCGGATCGCTGCTGCCTGGTCGTCGAGAGTCTTCGCCGCACGGTCGGCGTCGTCTCCGTCGAGACCGGGCAGGGTCATCGCGACTGCGAGAGTGTGGTTAGTTTCGAGGTATTCAAGGACTTCGTCCCATGCCCATGCTCCCAGCCAATGACCGGCGATGAGAATGATGGTCGGACTGCTCGTAGTAGTTGTCATGTGACAACCCTCCCAGCCCCGATGGACAAGAGTGTGTCACTATTTATGTCATGAATTTGCCAAGGCCTGAACAGTGAGGCGAGCCGAACGTCTTCATGCCCTGTCCGAGATATTGCGTCGCAGCGGCGCGCGGGGCGTCTCCGCCGAACGCTTGGCACGAGAGTTCGAGGTGTCCGTACGCACCGTCAAGCGAGACCTCGATGCGCTGGAGAACAGCGGCGCGCCGATCTGGTCCCGCCCGGGCCCGGGCGGTGGATATGGACTGGCCAAAGGCGCGTCCCTGCCGCCCGTCAGCCTGTCCCCGGCGCAGGCCGTGGCGCTCATGGCGGCCGTGTCAGCCGCACCCGATGCCCCCTACGCGGATCTGGCAGCAGCCGGTATCCGGAAGATCATGGACGTCCTTGATCCCAGGACCCGAGCGCAAGCCGACGAGCTGGCCCATCGCGTCTGGGTCAACTCGTCTCCCTCCTCCTCGCGCGCAATCAGGTCGGGGCTGGAGGAGGCGATGGCCGAGCAGCGGGTGATCCGGATCCGCTACACATCAGGGAACGGCGCCACGACCACCCGTGACGTCGAGCCTGTGCTGTTCGCCTCCACGAACGGCCGGTGGTACCTGGTCGGGTGGTGCCGCCTGCGCGACGCGATGCGGTGGTTCGCCGTGTCGCGCATCGAGCGGGCCAGCGTCACCAAGACGGCCTGCAGCGGCCACACCATCCACGAGGTCGGAGAGCCCCCGGTGAACGCAAGACCGGTGCACGGCCGCGGCGAGTAAGTCAATCTCACGAGTTGTTGCAACTATGAGATGCGCTAGCAGCGAGCGCCCACTCGTCCGTGAAGGACCTCGCTCGCGGCAAGAGTGACACCTCGCCGGTCGATCAACCTTACGTACTGGAGGGGACTGACGCATGGCTGATCCGGCCGCATTCGAGGTCGATACGGAGCATTCAGGATCGCCAGTAGGCAGGCGGTTCTGGTCGCTCTGGGGGGGGCGGAGAGCGTGTCGCTGGTCGGCACGCAGGTAACGCTCGTCGCCGTTCCGCTTGTTGCCGTGCAGCAGCTGGGAGCATCGAGCACGACGATGGGTCTACTGTCGGCCGCAGGCTGGCTGCCGATCGTAGTCTTCGGCCTGCTCGCCGGGGCGTACGTCGACCGCGGGAGGCCGGTATGGATCATGGTTGCCAGCAACATGGTCAGACTCGTGCTGATCTCGCTGATACCCGTTGCATACGCCACCTCAATGCTGAGCGTGCCGATCCTGCTGGCCGTGGTGTTTGCCGCAGGCATCGGCGCCGTCTTCTTCGACGTGGCCTATCAGACATACCTACCGCAAACCGTTTCCCGGGAGAACCTCGCAACGGCGAACAGCAGACTTGAACTGAGCAGGTCCGTCGCGCAGCTGCTCGGGCCCGCAGCGGCGGGCCTTCTTGTAACCGCCTTATCGGCGCCGACCGCGGTCCTTGTCGACGCGGCAAGCTTCGCGGTCGCCGTCCTCCTACTCGCGCCGTTGTGGCGGGCGCCGGAGGCGAGCGTGGTGCAACCGCGCGTGAACCAGGGCATGGTGGCGTCAATCCGGGAAGGGATCGGCTTCATCCGGGGCAGCGCGATGATCAGCCTAGTTATCACAGCCGCCTCCGCCAGTAACCTGTTCACTGCGGGCGCCATGGCGCTACAGGTGCTGTTCGCAGTGCAGTTGCTCGGCATGTCGCCGGCCGAGCTAGGTTTGGCGCTCACACTCGAGGGCGGCGCGGCGCTCGCCGCGGCGGCGCTGGCCCCGTGGCTCACGCGCCGGATCGGCGAGCGCGGGATCGTGTTTGCGTCGTTCTGCCTGATGACGGCAGGCGCGGTGCTGCTGTTCTTGGCGCCAGCGTACGGCGGCTTGGTCCTGTTCGCCTCCGCCCAGCTCTGCTTTGGACTCAGTGCGCCGCTGATCAATATCACCCTGGTGACCATGCGGCAACGGCTCACACCCCCGCAGCTGCTCGGTCGTGTGAACGCCGCCGCACGCGTGGCGATCATGAGCACCCTGCCGATCGGTGCAGCCGGCTTTGGGGCCGTGGCAGGCGCGGTCGGAATGCCGACGACGTTCCTCGTGATCGCCGTCGGACTGCTCGTGGTCGCGGTCGCCTGGCAGGTCCGTACTCCGCGCCGCGCCGGCGGCGCGGAGTAGCGCGTGCGGGGTCGTCCCGGAAACGAGCGGGGCGGCGCCTTGGGCGGTGGACGCTCACGTAGTGCCCGCCAGCGCCTCCGACACGACGATGAGCTGTGCGGCCATGCGTGGCGTCCGGATACCTTGAAGGCGGCCGGGCCCAGGGCGAAGCTGTCCCGAAGAGGGCTGCGCTGGACCGTGGAGGGACTCGTGGTCGCCCGCCTGACCACCGCCCGGCAGACCCTGCACATCGGCATCGATCTGCTCACCGAACGCATCCAGGCCCTGTTCGCTCTACAACGCCTGCTACCTGCTCGAATCCGGCGGATTCAGACCCTAACGTCCTGTACCTGTACCCTCCCGGCGACGCCACGGTGTCGCTCACGTGCTTCGCGTTCCTCACGGAGGCGGTCGCCGCCGAGACGTCCCTGGGATCGGTGCCGCTGCGGCCTCAGCTGGCCGGCGCGGTGGTGCTCGTCGGCTACGCCCTGGTCGCCGCGGGCGTCGCGGTGCTCGCACCGCTCCGCCGGGACCTGCGCTGACGGCCCGGAGCACGTCTCGAGGTCACGCTGTGCTCCTGGTGGACAGGTCAGATACCGAGCGTGAGGGGCGGAATGACGATCGCCTGGTAAGGCTTCGGGCGACCCAGCTCAGAGAACCCGCATTCAGGAACCTCAAGAGCGTGCCAGTGAGGAGGCCATCTGCGTCTTCCTATCCTTGTGGAACTGCACTTCGACAAGGACCCTGAGATTCCTGCTACATGCCGCTCCTGTACCACTCGACGGCGATCTGCACGCGGTCTCGGAGGCCGAGCTTGGCGAGGATCCTGCTGACATTCCGGCGGACTGATGCTTGCTGGATGACGAGCCGGTCGGCGATTTCGGCGTTGGAGAGCCCGTCTGCTATTAGTCGCGCGATGTCTGCCTCGCGCGGGCTGAGAGTGCTGAAGAGGGCCCGAATGTGCTCGCGTTGAGCTGCCGGAAGCGCGCGCGGTACGCCGCGTTCGATGACCTGTCTGGTGACTCTCGGGGTGAGGATGGCGTCCCCCTGGGCGACGGAGTGAATAGCCGCGATGAGTTGTGGAGTGCGCACGTCTTTCAGGAGGAAACCCGAGGCACCGGCGGCAAGAGCACCGAACGCATAATCGTCCTCGTCGTAGGTCGTGAGCACGAGAACCTTGACGGACGGGTGTGCGCCGGCGATCCGGCGGGTCGCCTCGATGCCGTCCATCCGGGGCATCCGCACGTCCATGAGCACGACATCGGGGAGGCCGCTGCGGCCGTGTGCTCGCTGGGCGATGACGTCGAGTGCTTCTTGCCCGTCTCCTGCCGCCGCGATGATGTCGATATCAGGTGCTTTTCGCAACATCAGGGAGAACCCCGTGCGCGCCAAGTGCTGGTCGTCGACCAGCATGACGCTGATCCGGGAAATACCTGTCTCGCTGGGGGCCGTCACGGGTTCTCCTCCGGAGGGTCGGCGCGGTTCGGAGGTGTCGCAATAGCGGTGTCACCGCCGGTTCGCACGACTGCCCTCACCACCCACTCATCGTCGGTGGTCCATCCATAGGACATTGTCCCGCCGGTTTCTTCCACGGTGAGCTGCAGTCGGTACAACCCGGTGCCGGGCGGAGATACAGCCGAACGGTCGGTCGTCCCGACCCGTGTGCCGCTGATGCTCCGTACTGTCACGGTTGTCTCTTGGACGGCATCGTGATCCCAGGACACGGCGAGCTGCCGCAGTCCGTCGCTGTGGCGCATCGCGTTGGTGATGGCCTCTCGTGTGATGGCAAAGCACAGGTCGGCGTGATGCATGTTCGAGGAGCGTCGGCCGGTTTCGGTGAAGACTACGGTCACGCCGAGAGAGCGAACGTGCCCGAGTACGGGAAGGATCTCGGCCCACTCGTGAAGCGACGCCACAGGGCCTGGGGATGCGTCGTCAGCTGGAGGCGGGGCATTCACGAACTCTTCGGCGGCGGCACCCTCGTCGGAGCCGGAGAGAGCCCGGGCTGCTTGCCGGGTGTCCTTCAGGCTTTCTCTGGCCACCGAATTGATTCCGGCCAGGGCCTCGTCAATCTCCGCGTCGCCTGTAGTCCCCGCCAGCCCTTCGGCCAGAGCGATGATTGTCGTCAGGCCATGTCCGACGCTGTCATGCAGCTTGGCGGCGATTTGCGTACGGGACACGGCTCGAGCGCGCTGTCGAACAAGCTTCTCGGAGCGGCGTGCTTCTTCCAGAGCACGTCTCCGGGAGTGCTGCCAACCGTGGATGCTGCGGGTGGCGACGGCCAGCGCAGTCGTGGCAAGCGCAGTGAGGAGTTGACTTAGGTATTCCACTGCGAAGCCCGCCGACGTCGGCGCGACGAATACGTTGAACGTCATCACCACCCACACCGAACCCGTCCCGACGATCATCTGCCGGACGGGAGGGCGGGCGATGCAACTGAAGAGAGCGAACAGGAGCGGGAACACCAGGTAATTGCTCATTCCGGCAGCCGAGGCCATGGCATAGAGGGTGCACTCGATCAGGAGCACGGTCAATGGCTGCCGAGATCGCCAGATGAGGAGCACTGCCGCGCCGATCGCGATGAACGCGACGATGAGCGCCCCGTACCAGTTGCGGGTGAAGTTGTAGGCGTTTCCGTCGAGCGTGGTGCCGGCGAACAGTAGGCGGGCGGTGAGGAGCGTTTGATAGCTGGTACAGAGCAGCACGGAGATGATCGCACCGATGGTTGGGCGTGCAGGGGCGACGGTGGACTGCTGCACCCAGTCACCGAGCGACGGCCAGAGGTGCTGCACGCTGCTATGCGATGTGCTGCCGGCCTGTTCGCTCATGTCTCCCCTCGCATGCAACCATCCTTATCCTGCGACAAAGTCGGGGTACCAGCCCCCGATGAACGTCATCAGCTCACCGGTCGGCTACTGGATGAGCGCGACCGACAGGCTTCCGACGACAATGCGGAGGCTCCGAAAGACCAACAAGAGGCAGCAGCCGATCCGCGCCGCCGTGCCGCCAACGCATGCTGTCACGGTGACGGGGTGACCAGGTAATCAGCATTCCCACGACGCACAGAATGAGACCGAAGCTGACCGGGAGAGCCTTTCTCGTGGCATTGCGGCATGAGCGCGGAGGGTCGCTCGGGCGGGGTTCGATTTCGCGCTGGCCATGCTAGCCCCGGTCTTTCATGAGTGTCGGTGAGGCGAGGTCATGCGATGTCGTCGTCCCCGCCGGTGGTCGGTGTGGTGTGGGGGCATGGTGAAGGGCCGGCTGGCGCTGCCGGGCTGCGGTTCTCCGGGGTCCTCGTGTCGT